>NZ_JRJY01000159.1:0-269 GCF_000801015.1 Aeromonas sp. ZOR0001
CCCTTGATACGGAAGTGTTCATCCAGCAGTGTGCGATGCAGCCGTTCGATAAAGCCGTTGCTCTGCGGCCTGCGCACCTTAGTGGTCCGGTGCTCAATCCCTTCCAGTTGCAGGAACAGCTCGTAGAGATGATGGTCTGGGCGCCCACAGAACTCGCGCCCGTTATCCGACAGGATGGTATAGACCCGAGCCTCATGGGCTTCAAAGAACGGCAGCACCGTTTCATTGAGCACATGAACCGAGGTCACCGGCAGCTTGCTGGTGTAGAG
>NZ_JRJY01000135.1:0-31329 GCF_000801015.1 Aeromonas sp. ZOR0001
AGTCAGCCGAGAAGAATTTCCCCGCTTATTCGCACCTTCCCTAGCAGACGTTGTTGACAATGCTATATCCGCTTGTGCTACTGAGGTTCGTCTGCAATTTGATTGGAATGGTGCCGAAAGCCGAATATCGATACTGGACAACGGGACTGGTATGACTGACTCCGAGCTTGAGGCAGCTATGACCCTTGGGACAATCAACCCCTTGGATGAGCGGTCTTTGACGGATCTTGGTCGCTTCGGTATGGGTCTGAAGACCGCTTCATTCTCTCAGTGCCGTAGACTTACGGTAGCCTCTAGGCGCGAAGGTGAGGAGCTGGTATGCCTGCGTTGGGATCTGGATGTCATAGCAGCAGACCCCGAGGGGGGTTGGCGTATGTTCGAGGGACCAGCTCCCGGTTCTGAGAAGTTTATTGAGCCGTTGATGGGTCTGAACTCGGGGACGGTCGTCCTTTGGGAAATTATGGATCGAGTGATCACTTCTGGTTCAGACTTAGAGCACTTTGCTGACTTAGTTGATGATGTTGAATCTCGCTTGGCCATGATTTTCCATCGTCTCCTCGAAGGGCCACAACCGGATTTCACCCTTTTCATCAATAGTAAGCTAGTGTCCCCATGGGACCCATTCATGATCGGCCATCCAGCTAAAGCAATGGAATCTCCTGTGGAACGTAGGATGACCTCGTCGGGTGTCATACGGGTTCAGTGTCATGTACTTCCGCATAAGGACAGACTTTCGGATACGGAGTTTATTAGTGCTGGGGGGCCTGAAGGATGGACATCCCAGCAGGGCTTTTATGTCTATCGTAACAAGCGGCTTCTTTTGGCTGGTAGCTGGTTGGGTTTGGGGAGAGGAAGGGTATGGAACAGGGAGGAATCGCACCGTCTCGCAAGAATCCGGGTTGATATACCGAATACTGCTGATGCGGACTGGAAGATCGACGTCAAGAAGTCTACTGCTCGACCACCTGTTTTTGTCCGCAATTGGTTGGTTGGGCTTGCAGAGCATACAAGAGAAAGAGCTCGTAAAGTATTTGCCTTTCGTGGTTCCCCGATGCCAGGAGGAGGGGGAATACCGATTGAGCAGGCTTGGCGAGTCGAACATCTTAAGAACGGTGTTCGCTATCGTATCGACGAGGCACATCCTGCCGTAGCAGCAGTCATAGAGGCTTGTGGAGACCGTAAGGAACTTATCAGAGCTATGCTCCGGGTAGTTGAGGAGACAGTCCCTGTACAGCGGATCTGGCTTGATACAGCCGAGAATAAGGACACTCCTAGAACATGCTTTGATGGAGAGCCTAATGATGTTGTTGTGGAGGTCGCTAAAGTCCTTTTCAACGACTTGATTGAGCGCAAAGGGTTGAGTATCGAGGAGGCCCATAAGTCGATGCTCAGAACGGAACCTTTTCAGAAATACCCGTCCCTGATCGCAAATTTACGGAGAGAAGTATGAATCTGACGGAAGATGCTGGTTTGCAAGTCGAGCTACTGGAAAATGTCATCGCCACTGCTCAGCGGTTAGTAAAAGCTGAGAAAGATCAATCCAAAATTACTCCAGCGTTTATTGCCGGAAAGGTCAACCTTGCAACGATGATGTTCGCCGGAGACTCTCCTCAGTTGGTGGATCAAAAGCAAGCTGTTGCCATATTGATTCAGCGCTTCAGTCACCGAATTGGTAAATCGACTACGTTGAAGAGCGATATAGATCATGTCGACTGGCTCTCTGCTGCTCGCAAACGTGATTGGCAATACTGGCGTCGATACAGTGACTATTTGGAGTCCAAACTATCTGACGTAGTAGTGGAGGGGCTCAACGAAGCTACTGATGATATTCTGAGCCTTCTTGAAGATCCAGAAAGATCGGACCCATGGGATCGAAGAGGGCTTGTTGTCGGACATGTGCAGTCTGGCAAGACGAGTAATTACTCTGGATTAATTTGTAAGGCTGCTGATGCGGGTTACAAGATTATTATCGTCTTAGCAGGTATGCACAATAATTTGCGCTCTCAAACCCAAATGAGATTAGAGGAAGGATTTCTCGGTTACGAAACGACAGTTGATCGAGATCCTGGTATGCCGATAGGTGTTGCTGAATTTGGCGAAGACTTAAAGACCAACTCCGCAACGACGCGAGCTGAGAACGGCGACTTCAGTAAAACAATTGCGAAGCACTTCCACGGTATATCCCCCGAGGAGAGACCATGGCTTTTCGTCGTTAAAAAACAGAAAACAGTTCTGACTGCATTGCTGAATTGGATACAGACAAGAGTGGCTGACAGTACGGATTCAATTGATGGTCGAAAGTTGGTTACTAAGCTTCCACTTTTGATGATTGATGATGAGGCTGATAACGCATCAGTGGATACTGGAGAACAGATATTCAAGGATGATGGTTTGCCGGATGAGGAACATCAACCTAAGACCATTAACAGCCTTATTCGACAAATCCTTCATGCTTTCACTAGAAAGGCTTATGTAGGCTACACCGCGACACCTTTTGCAAATATATTCATTCATCACAAGGGTGCAACTGCAAAAGAAGGACCTGACCTATTCCCCCGCTCTTTTATCATCAATCTTGCAGCTCCATCGAATTACGTTGGTCCAGCAAGGATGTTTGGGAAGATGGAGAAGGATGGTCGCACGAAGGCACTACCTCTTGCTAGGGACATTGTTGACCATTATGACATTCAATCTGACTCGGGTTGGATGCCGCCTAAGCACAAAAAGACTCATGTTCCCATCTACGAAGGTGGGGAGGAGATTCCGCCATCTCTGCGAGAAGCAATCTATGTGTTTGTTTTAGCATGTGCCGCCCGACAATTGCGAGGTCAAGGAAATCAACATAGTTCTATGTTGATTCACGTCACCCGATTTGTTGATGTCCAGAGGCATGTACGGGAACAGGTTGAGAAAACTGTGCGTCGCATGCGACAGAGGATCACCCGAGGGATGGAGGCTGATGACATATTGGGTCAGCTACACAGACTTTGGGAAAATGATTTCCTCCCCACCCGCGATGAAGTGGCTGAGTTATCACCAAAGGAGGAATGTCCATCAGAAATGCCAACTTGGCAAGATCTTCTCGCCGTCCTCCCTGAGGTGTTGGAGGATATAGAGGTTCGTTCTATTAATGGAACAGCCAAGGATGCGTTGGATTATGCGACGCCAGGTGCGGCTTTGAAAGTTATAGCCGTAGGGGGGGACAAGCTTGCCCGTGGGCTAACTCTAGAAGGGCTCTGTGTGAGCTACTTCGTCCGTACCACTAAAATGTACGACACACTCATGCAAATGGGGCGTTGGTTTGGTTATCGTCCGGGCTATCTGGATTTGTGCCGGCTATATACATCTCCCGATTTGGTCCGGTGGTTTGGGCACATTGCTGATGCTTCAGAGGAGCTTCGTGATGAGTTTGATTTCATGGCTGAGGCTAAGCTTACCCCCGAGCAATATGGTCTAAAAGTTATGTCGCATGAGGTTATGACGGTAACCTCTCCCTTGAAAATGAGAAATGCGCAGACTCTTTCTCTAAGCTACAGTGGAACGCGTCCTCAGACGATCCTCTTCCATCGCGACGCTAAGATTCAGCAGCTGAATCTAGATGCTACGGACGCCCTTGTCTTGTCGCTTGGGGAGGCTTGCAAGGAGTCGCCGAAATATGAGCGAGAAGGTGAGCCAAACTCTTGGCCCGGTGCCCGTCTCTGGAAGAACGTTGACGTTTCCAACATTACGGCCTTTCTTGGTGACTACACTACTCATCCCAATGCCACTAGTGCCAAGGCCGCAGTGCTATCTGAATTTATCTCGAAAATGGTTGAAATCGGAGAGCTGACTAAATGGAGTGTTGCTCTCCTCGGTGGAGGAGAGGGGGCTGGGGATGAGCATATATTCCCGGGTGGGCAGTCGTCGAAAAATTATTTCATTCGTAAAACGGATGATCCGGAAGATCCCAGATTGCAGGACCCGAGAAATTTCGCTATCGGTGTGCTTACCGATCCGAAAGATGAGAGTATCGATCTTGATGATGATGTTTGGCAAAAAGCGCTGAATTTGACTCGTGCGGCTTGGAAGCCTGACCCAGCTAGGGGGCGTGAAAAGCAGCCAAGTTTCCCTAGTGGTAAAGGTATTCGTGAGATTCGTGGAAAACTGGGAAATGAGACTAATCGGGGCTTGCTCTTGCTTTATCCGCTTTCTCCTTATATTTACAAGGACAAAAAGCAGAAGGATGTAATTGTTCCGGGATGGACCAAACCAATCATGGCATTCGCCATTGCTTTCCCTGCCAGCGATAGGGCAATCAAAGTCGAGTATGAAGTCAACCTACTTTATTGGATGCAAGAATATGGCCCGTCCGAGTGAGGAATTTAATCTGGCATGGTTGTCTCTATCGTGCGATAGCGAGTCTTTAGGCTGGCAGGCTATATCGCTACCATCTGCAGGTCCAGTTGGAGTTCAGGCTGGACGGTGCTCGCCGAATAATACTGAGGCCGTCCTTTTCACTTTCCCTACTGCGAAGTTAGCTCGCACTGAGCGGTTGCCTGAGGGGAAAGGTTTTTTGGTCGAGAAAGCGGGGGCTACAGAACAGGGTGGGATCATATTGGCGCTCACTAGGCAAGGTGAGGGTGACCTTGGACTATTTGTCTCAATGGTGTGTGATGTCGTCGGGGCAGTCGACGAAGCCGCAGCTGATCGCGTTTCGGAGTCTAGTCTTTTAAGACTTCTGATAAGACGTGTGCTCGCTTGGCAGCAGTTTATGTCTCGACATTCTGGACATCTCAGCCCTGAAGCGGAGCTGGGTTTGGTGGGGGAACTTTGTATTATTACGGCCCTTCTTGATGCGTGTGTGCCACCAATGGAAGTCCTAAAGGGATGGGTTGGACCCAATGATGCACCTCAGGACTTCCTTCTAGGTGATGGGGCTATCGAGGTGAAGGCGACCATGTCTGCGTCCGGGTTCCCGGTGAAAATAGGCTCTTTGGAGCAGTTGGACGATGCGGTAGCATCACCGCTGTTCCTTGCTGCGGTTAGGTTTGCCAACCTAGAGAGTGGACTGACTTTGCCTGAGATGATTGCTCAGATAGAGCAACGTCTTAAAGAAGAGCCAATAGCGATAAGTATTCTTTATGAGCAACTTATGTGTGCGGGATTCACTGAAGCACACAGAAATGAATACACTCGCAGATTCAAATTGAAAGATCGACTGTTCTTTTCCGTATCTGAAGGTTTTCCACGTATGACCTCAGGCTCTGTTCCATTTGGGGTTACGCATGCTTTGTATGAAATAAATTTGGAGCATGTCGGGGATTTTCTCATTGACCTTGATGTGGCCATTAAAAAACTAGGAGTAGCCGGATGACCCTTGATGAGTTTTTGTCTGAGACAAGGACTGAAATCGCAGCTCAGATAAGTGAAGGCGCAGCTTTTACGGAGCTAGTCTTCTGTGAGGTTGTGATGCAACACCTCATGGATGCAGGGATGACTTCTGAGCCTGTTATCTGTCATTTTAAAGGAAAGGTTGGTAATGCAAATCTAAGGCTGAGCGGTTACGCAATTTCAGATGATGCAGATCAACTTGACTTGTTCGTCAGTCTTTATGAAGGGTTCGAGGTTCCAACTCCTATTCAGGAACAAGACACCAAGATGGCTGCTCAACAGTGTGTCCGCTTTCTTGATCTTTGTGCCACAGGGCGTCTTCTTAGCAAGCTAGACCCAACAAGTGATGCCTATTCATTAGCTTTAACTATCAGCGAGAAATACAACAGCTTGGAACAAGTTCGTGTATTCGTTCTCACTGATGGAATTGCCAAATCTAAGAGTTTCAAGTCTCGTGAAGTCGGTGGAAAGACAGTTCGGCTAGAAGTTATGGATATTGAAAGGCTCTTTCGACATCGTTCTGAAGGTAAGCCGCGTGATGAGCTTGTAATTGACTTTAATGAGGTATCTGGCTCACCACTTCCCTGTGTCTATGTCCCAGGGCAAACCGGTGATTACGATTATGCATTGACAGCTATTCCTGGAGAAGCGTTGCGTTTTGTTTACGAAAAGTTCGGCCCTAGACTTCTTGAAGCTAATGTACGCTCATTTTTAAGTGTTAAGTCTAAAGGCGTGAACCAAGGTATACAGAGTACTTTGCGTGCAGCACCCGAGCGGTTTATGGCTTTCAACAATGGCATTGTCCTTGTAGCTGACGAGATGCAGCTAGACCGTGCCAAAGATGGTTCTCCAGGAATTGTGTGGTTGCGAGGGATGCAAATAGTAAATGGAGGGCAGACTACAGCTTCTATTTACTTTGCGAGTAAGAAGTTTCCAGATACTGACCTGAGCAAAGTCAGAGTTCCCGCCAAAATAATTATAATTAAGGAGAGTGATCCAACAAAAGAGGAATCACTTGTTTCCGATATTTCTCGATATGCTAATTCACAGAATGCAGTACGGCAATCTGACCTGTCAGCGAATAAACCCTTCCATGTGGATGTGGAGAGACAGTCATTAACCGTCTACTGTCCTGATGGTGAAGGTCGCTGGTTCTATGAACGAGCTGCTGGGAGTTACAATACACTTCTCGCCCGCGAGGGATCAACTCCAGCTCGCCTTCGGGACCTGAAAGCAGCAGTGCCAACATCGCGTAAGATAACCAAGACGGAGTTGGCTAAATATATTATGGCTTGGGATATTAGGCCAGATATAGTCAGTCTAGGAACGCAGAAGTGTTTTGATCGATTTATGGCTGCTCTTGGTGAAGCCGAAGTTGCTGGAAAGCCTATTTTACCCGATACGATATATTTTAAAGCATTGGTTGCTAAAGCGATTATCTTCAAGATGGTGCACAAAACGGCTCGTCCTCTTGTTTCTGCTTTCCTTGCTAACGTAGCTGCTTACACTGTTGCAGTTGTTGCCGATCACTATGGGGATTCTTTTGATCTAGAGAGGGTTTGGCTTCGGCAGGGAGTGTCAGGGCAATTTATTGAACAAGTCGAAGTTTGGGCTCGTGAGGTTAATGAACGTCTCCATGAAACAGCCAATGGAAAGATGATCTCTGAGTGGGCGAAGAGGCCTGAATGTCGAGAGGCTATGTTTTCTCGTCCATTCTCTAAGCCAATAGTTGAAATACCAGAGTTACGTCGTTATGAATATTGATAGTCACATAGTTCAATCAAAATAATCGTATTGATTTCTATACTAGGGCTTGGTAAAGCCAAGCCCTAGTATGATGATTTTTTATATTTTTCTGGCACAGGTAAGACATCAGCTTTAATCAATATAAGATTGTTGCATAATGTCTAACACCAAACGAGCAATTTTGTTTGCCAATAGGGGGGGAACTGCGTTGCCCACTTGATGATATTGCTGAGTGCGCCCACCTTGGAAAAAATAATTATCAGGAAATGTTTGTAAGCGAGCAGCCTCTCTTACTGTGAGGCTGCGACACTGTGTCGGATCAGGATGAATGAAGTAATGCCCATCTTTAGATATATGACTTGTAATTGTTGTAGAAGGGGCATCAGAAAGTTGAACTCGGAACCGATCCGAAAAATGCCCACTTTCCCAATTCTTGTGCGCAGGAGCTAAGGAGTCAAGACAAAATTCTTTGTGTCCCTTTGGCGATCTTCCTTCTATTTTAGCAAAACATGCAGCAAATCCGTATCGAATCAAATCATCAATTCTATGACCTCTGGTTTCGTGGTTCAGCCAAACTTTCAGTCGGTCATCATTGAACCATTTGTCAAGTTCACTAATACCAGTAGTACCTTCATTTTTCTCTCTTGGATATTGGAGAGAACCTGTATCAACGTTTTGAAGAAAATCAGCTGTTTTACGAATATTATCTATCAGATCTGTAGTGAGTTTGGATTCTTTAATTGCATTGTTTGCAAGTTGTTTTAATCCTTCTCGGATTTTTTGTTCCCATGCAGTAGCAGAGTCATCTTCTCGACTTAATTTACTGCGTAATGGGGGTAGATTACCGATAGCATTATTAACTGTAATCCGATTCTCTTTTTTTAGCTTAGGTAAATTATGGCTAAAACGATCTTCTCTGATACCGAGTAGAATTACTCGATGACGAGCCTGGGGTATTCCATAGTCTTCGGAACGAATAATGAAATTAGTTGCATCTATTTTTTGTGGGTCATCACCATCCATGAATGTTTCATCATTGACAAGAGATACGATATTATATCGTAAGCCATTATCTTTTTTATCCAATGCCATGCTAGGGTTTGCAAGATCTCTGAGGATTTGATGAAAAATCAAACCACCATTTATTTTTGATGATAGAATACCCTTCACGTTCTCCATGACAAAAATATCTGGTTTATTGTTTTTTATGATTCTTAAATACTCCAAGTATAGGAAGTGCCTAGAATCATCTTCGGGTATATAGTTAGAGTTACCTTTATTCCTCGAACGCCCAGCAAGAGAATATGCTTGACATGGAGGTCCGCCAATTAGAACCCATGGTAAATCTTTATTTCCTAATGCAGCTGTAATTGCTGAATCAAGGGCTGCATTCCCCTTATCACTACCGATAGCAATACACATCGCTTCATGATTTGCTCGTTCCCAATACTCATGGGTTCTCTCAGTGAAAGGATGAGGTGATTTCCCATTGCAAAACTGATAGTAATCTGATAACCCATCAGGAAAGTTGCTTTTGAGTAATCGGTAGTAGGCCCTGAGTCTTAGAGTCTGGTGGGCAACAGGATCCTTCTCTGCAGAGACCATAATCTGGAAGGAAGAACCTTCATTAAGTGAAGAGAAACCTTCGCCTAGGCCTCCTGGACCAGCAAATAAATCGATAATTGGGATCGGTGATAAAACGGTGTTCATGGTCTAATACTGTGTTTTTGATCAGCTAACAAAGATACCAGGAAGATGCGCGAACGGGAAGCCAAAGCGTGGCTCTTGTCGATAAAAAGCCTTGCGTAAGGCTCATGGAAGGGTCCCGTAACATCGGATGTATGCTGGAAAAGGTTGTTCAGTCGGTTCTGTATGATGCATGACGTCGGTGCCATGGCCTTATGAAGGCTTTCTTGGGACAACATGGCTACGACTCGCTTACTACTAAGTGTTAAGTTATCCATCTGAGCTAAGCTGGTAAGTATTCGCCCAGCTTGATGTATATAGAGGGCTTTACATCGTTGCTTTCGCCATGTTTTCGCACGATTAATTAGGCAGGTTAATAGCAACTTGGAATTTATTGTAATGGTTATGTGTTGACAATATATTTGCAAATTTCATCTGTATGAAAAATTATTTTGTTTTTTCAAAAGAGATTTTTAGGATGTTGATGGAATATTTTTTAACGTCTGTCAACCCCCCTGAAAATAACACTGTTTCATGGCGGTCTTCGTTTTTATAATAAAACGCAATAACTTCATAGCATTCTCTGTCCTCATTTTCAAAGATAACGGTCCCATTGTTTTCACTTCCATTTATTAACCATGTCTGGAATATCCAATCAGCAGACAAACCGATCATGGGAAAGTTTTGGTTTAGAATGTCAATTTTATTAGTGTTGCCCATTTTATATCCCTTTGATATTGACTTATACTTAAATATGTTTAATCCGTAATGAAGGCGAAGAAGGGTTATGACCTCTATCGCACTTACAATTCCTACTGTAACAAATATTCATCGATAATAACCGTACTCTTTGCCTATGTCTGGAGATCAGTCTGGCTGGCGATCGTCAACAGCTCATCTTCGTTAACCAGAGCGGTGAGGAGATAGGTGCCGGGTTGCTCCCCGGCGATCAGTTTGTGATGCAACATGATGGTGCTCCATACGCCATCGCCCCACCGCGTGGGGTGCGGCAGGGTTGGAGAGGTATTTAGTAAAGGGGAAAAACGCTGGGTTAGTTGGTGGTGTTCAGGCCGTCAGAGTTTTCTTGGCGTAGTTAGTCAGAGGCATGTGGTAATAGGTGATCAGCAGTTCTCTTAGTTGGGTGACTCAGAAGTGAATCATAACCACGGTGTTAGTGTGGCCACCAGTGGATATGCGATCACGCCTTGGCGTAGTGCGTGATGTCCGCGCTTATTGCAGGGTAAATCGCGATATAGACATAGCCGTAGCTGCCAAGGGTATCGGCTTCGCAGGTAAAGCCGCAGTGCTGGATAGTGATGCAGTGCTGATGCTGGGCATCCAGCTCGCCGGTCAGCAGCTTGGCTTCCAGAGCCTTGATGATCTCCGGGAAAGCCAGGTCGAGCTTGGCTATCTGCACCTCACTCCAGTCACCGATCAGACTGGCTCGATCGGGTAGAAAATCGAGTTGGTAGCGGCTCTGTATCAGACGAGCGCCAAAGCGTGGGGAGATATCACGCGGAAGGCCCCAGCTGATGCTGGGGAGCGGTGTGAGAGTCTGGAGCTCTGGGGAGTGTGTGGCAGAGCATGTGGGGTGGGTCGTGGTCATGATTAGCGATACCTCAACTGGGTGTGGATGATAGTGCCAGGCACGTTGTGGCGCTGGCGTAGTCTGGCCAGGTGTTCTGGGAGGTCTGTCAGGCTTGCTAGCCTCCCCCGATAAAGCCGGGAGAGATTGATGTAGTTGGGATGGCTCACGGTGATGGTCACCTGATGCCCTAGCTGCCAGCGGCTAAACAGGCGTGCTTTGGCCTCTTTGATGGTGGTGATGCCGGGGGCGGGTAACGTCTGGCGGTTGCGCAGATGCAGTTTGTTTAGCTCGGGGGCATAGCGATGCACCTCAAGCCCGGTGATAAGACGGGTTATGTTCGGTGACTCCAATGATGCAAAGGGCCAGCCTGTGAGGGCTGGCCCTGTATGTTGTTTGTTGATGAGCGATGATATGTTCGCGGTGGCTAGTCGTTGTAAAACAGGATGTAGTTCACACCAGCTTGCTGGGCGGCAGTGAGCAAGGGTTGCAGTGCTGGCGGGATGGCATCGAGCTCCATGGCTAGGTTCAGGGTGAACTCATAGGCGGAGTCATCCTTCACACCGACATGTTCATGGGAGGCCATACGCTTGACCCATTGCCATTCCGGTACCAAGTCTGCGTCATCGTAATCGCCGATGATGGAACTCATGGCGACATCCAGCATCTGCATCACCGAATGACCTGCCAGTGGGTTAGGTGTTGCAGGGAGGGTGTTGGTCATTGCATCGTTCCTTGTTGTCTGGGCTGTGCGTTACAGCTGATTGATAACCGGCTTGCAATTGAGACGGTCCAGCAGGTGCAACGAGCCGTATTGGGCTACTAGTCGGTCTATGGCCATCTGGGCGCAGGCTGCTCTGCTGGGCTTATTCTCAGGGATTGCGTAACGCGCAGTGAGCCAGCCACCGAGCAGGGCTATGCGGTAGCCACTCGGGATGTGGGTGAGCGACGTCCCTATCCCCCTCCCGTGAATGAGGAAGGGCACGGTCTGCCCGCCGATGTCGATATCCATGCGCTGGCCCTTGAGCTCGAAGGTGGTGAGCTCGCCGGTTTGCGGATGTTTGCCGGGCACCTTGATGGTGATGTTTTTTGCCATCTCACACCTCCGGTTTGGCTTCAAAGTGGCAGGTTACAACGCCCGCTTCCGGGTCGATGCTGATAAACGCCGGGGCTTGCGGATGGTACTGGTAGAGCCGCGCCAATTCAGTGCGAAACGCCTCAACGTTTGGCGCAATCACATGGCTGGTATCCCCTTCGGCGTAGGTAAAGGTTTCCAGCTTCTCTGTGTGGATCCAGATGCCAAAGTACCAAGCATCCTCTTCGGTGTCGTATTGCTGCCAGCCCTTGGCCAGCAGCGTCCGGTCGTAGTAGTAACGGTCAGCCTGATGGCTGCCACGGTCGATGCGGCAACCCGTCACGGTGAGCTCAAACTGGATACAGCCCGTCTTGTGAGCCTTCTTGACCCGGCGCAGCAGCTTGAGGGCCTTGGCTCTGCTACGGCCATTACCTAGCGGGTGTGGTTGTCTGGCCCGCAATGCAAGGTGGGTCATTATCTTCGGCGCGGTGTTGTGGTTGAGCTGACCAATAGCGGCGGTTATCTGTCGGGTGGATAGAGTCTTGTAATCACGTAAGTCATGCATGATGGGGCTTCCTTCAAATGCAAACAGCCCACTCGGAGTGAGGGGCTGTATGGGGTCTTGTGTGTGCTGGTGGTCGTGGCTCAGGTGTGACTACTCCAATCCGGCTTATCATTACTGCCGTGGTTGACGTAGGCTCCGACAATCACCCGTTGCCACTCGCCGACCGGTTGACCCGCTGCATTACAGGCGCAGCGAAAGCGGGCGAAGTTAATCTCACGTGGCAGGTGTTCACGCATATCCCTTGGGCTGACAAAGAGCATGGTCTTGTGCAGTACTGGGTTGGGGGCAACCAGTGGCCCGCCAATACGTCGCCCCTCCACATCGTGGGCATAGGCAAAGCCCGGCAGCATCAACTGCTGACTGATGAGCTTGGCAAGTGCTAGATGGGCACACATGGCCTCCGCTACGGCGGCCTGGCTAAAGCTGTCGTTGAACTCAATCATTGTTGTTTCTCCCTTTCTGCAGGTGCTCGGTAAGCCGCTGCCAGCAGCGCAAACTGTTCGACCAGATAGCTGATACTGATGCCCAGTTCATCGCTCACCCCATCTCCTAGACGGTGATGCAGGTGTGCCATGTCATCGGCGATACGTTGAGCTATCTGGGCTGTACCGTCCGGTGGTGAAGTCGTCATGGTCAGGGTGATGGATATATTCATCACATCTCTCCCCAAGGGGCTTGGTCCCACAGTGACAGCCGGGTCAGCACGTCTTGTGCGAGAGCTTGTTGCAACTGCTGTAGTACCTTCACAAGCCGAGGTGCCTGCTCAGGACTCCCGGTCCATTCGCTCGATTGATACAGGGCGCAGCAGGTGAATTTGTACAGCGCCACCAGCTCGCTATCGGTGAGTGGTGCCTGGTGGTAACTGTGGGAAGGTTTGAGCGACCCCTGTTTGGTTGAGCCACGCTGGCGTGGTTCCTTCTGGTCTTGCTGGCGTCCTAACTGATAGCGATGCCAGACCGCCCGCCGATTGGCGAGCATCATCAGCCGTGCCAGTCGGTCTACCCGCCACGTCCAGGTACTGGTCGTGTCTGCTGGCGGCAGCCACCAGAGAGTGCGCAGTAGCTCTAGGGTGTAGTGCGGTGGCATCGGAGCATTGCAAAAGCGGTGTAACTGAACGGCAAAGGCCAGGTAGTCCTTGCGATCGATCATGAAGGCAGACATGGGGTGACTCCTTGAAATGCAAAAGGCCACCTTCGGTGAGGTGGCCTTGGGGGGGATGGCGTTGGACCTGATGATCCGAGTTTGGCTAATGGCGCAGATGATGGAGCAGCGCATCGATGGCCTCGACACAATCGCTCTGGGTGAGCAGGTAGCCGTTCGGCAAATGAGCCACGATGGCGGGCTCTGCCTGCATCTGAACGTTATCTTCAAGCCAGCAGCGCAACTCGATGAGGATATCGAGGGTGGTGAGGTGTGACTTACCTGGGGTTAGAGTCATAGCAGACCTCGCTCAGCCAGCGAGGCCACGCCCTCAGCACCGACCACCAGATGGTCGAGTAGCCGGATATCGACTAAGGCCAAGGCCTCTTTGAGGGCTTGGGTAAAGCCCCGGTCTGATTGGCTGGGTTCCGGGTCACCGCTTGGGTGATTGTGCACCGCGATGATGGCCCCGCAGTTGAGTAGCAGGGCCCGCTTGACCACTTCCCGTGGGTAGATGCTGGCGCTGTCCAAGGTGCCACGAAACAGCTCCTCAAAAGCCAACACGCGATGCCGGGAGTCGAGAAACAGTGCCCCAAACACCTCATGCTCCCGGTCTTGCAGCAGGGTTTGCAGTCGCTCGGCAGCCTCTGTAGTACTGGTGATGGCAGTGCCTTTGGCCAGGCGCTTGCGGGCAATCTGGTTGGCGATACGCAGCAGGTCTTGCTCGGTCACCGGTTCGGTGACGACATAAGTGCCGGGGCATTCCCCGGCTTTGAGTTTGTGGTAACGCATGTGGGGTTCTCCAAATAAACAAAACCCCGACATGCTTCCTGCGTGCCGGGGTTAAAGGCAAAGAGGTTGTTGGTTCACTGTGAGGGGTGTTCAGTTGGCCGTGGTGGTGACGCCTTCCCTGGCGGTGGGTTCCTGCTTCACCGGCATTAGTGGTTCGGGACCTGCACGGTGAGTGGGATAGCGAGTGCCAGGCTTAATCGCTCGGCCAGTTCATAGGCAGGCCCTATGGTGTCGTAGTCAGCAACCCAGGTAGCCAGCCCTAACCCACTGGTCTCCACAGCCCGCAGATAAACGCTGTAGCCCTGTACGGTCAGGCCACTGTCACGCACCACCTGCGTCTCGCCATCTCGATTAATCGCTTCCAGCTCAACGGCTATCGGTTGCTTGGGCATAGTTCGCCTCCTCTTGGGGTAAGGGGTCACTCTCCACGCGATAACCGTGATGAATGCAGGTACGCTGCAGGTCAGCCAGGAAACTTGCCAACACACGGGGTTGCTCGCTGAGAGAAACCGGTCCTGCTTGGCTGCGCCAGAAACAACGACGCTTAGGGTCCACGCAGATTTCATCCACGGGCTGGCTCATGGTGCGCCAGTCCTCGGCATTGGTGAGGGAGAGCAACTGCCACTGCACGCCAGACCAACGTAAGTGCAGCGTGACGGTGCGAGCGTTTGGGCTACCAGGAGTCAGGTGCAGCAACCAGCGCTCGCCATGGCGAGTTGGTTGTAGTTTGGCCTTGGCGGCGACCAGCCCCAGCCACTGGCGTGAATAGTGATAGAGCGGCAGTCCGTTAGTCATCACACACCTCCTACTCCCCACTGACCATGACGGAGAAATACCCCAACTGGGCGTAGCTCATGAAATTGCTCTGCCACAGGGCGAACAGTTCACGAGCTTCCACGCTGGGCAGTGGTCCCCAGCCCTGCAGATAGTGCTCGTCGCAGGAGAGGTTGAAGTCGAGCTCCTTGCAGAGCTCGGCATCCTGGCCCAGTCCCTGATAACTGAAGTCGGTGATGTAATCGAAGACCCAGCCGTGCAATCCCCGAATAAGCCGCAGCTCTACCGGATGGACGCCACCCGTCTCGGCACTGTAGGCGGGGCTGCGAAAGTTGAAGGTCAGGGTCGAGAGGTCGGTGAGGTCGAGTTGTTGTTCCCGCACGACGCTGCGCAGTAAGTCAGGCAGCTCGGGCGAAATCGGCAGGGCCATCCCTGCCAAGTGAAATGGCATGGTCATCTTGATGTGTCCTTTCGTATCGAATGTGATAACCGTTAATCTCTGAACCAGCGCCAGGCGCGGTAGAGGCCGTAGGTGGCAGCCAAGGGTGCCGCCAGCGAGGTGGCCGAGCTACTCAGCAACGTACCGACTGCGGCGGTCACCACAGTCGTTGCTGACGGATTCAGTGCCGTGCTGGTGGTCATGCCAGGCAGGGCCGCAAGGGTAGGCTGCCGAGCCACTGTGCGAAGCGCCTGATGTGCGATACACCCCGTGGCAATCAGCTGGTTAATCTGCTTGCTGTAGTGAAAGCCCTCGATACACCAGAGCACGAAGTGCTCGCAGTTGTTAAAGAGCGTGCTGTAGTGCGCCTCTCCAAGACGGGAGTAAGCTCGGTCGATACTCTCCTCCCGGTTGAAAGCTCGTGCACTGTGGTGCTGGATGCGATAGCCCCGCCCTTGGCTAAACTCGGCAAGCGTGGTGATAGCTATCTGACCGGAATGTATACCGGCACTGACCCCCTGGTAGTGGATGACCTGATGGTCCCCCAGATAGAGACCGTGGTGCTGGTAACCGGTGCGGGGGGAAACGAGGTGGTCCCCTGATTGCGGTAATGGCATGAACCGTTCCTTAAATAACATGCTGCATAAAACAGAGGGCACCCGAAGGTGCCCTGATGGTGGTGAATATGTAGTGGCTGGTGGTCAGGACTGCTTGCGCAGCGTCAGGCTGCTGGCATCCCATACCCAGCGCTGACCAGGATTGCCGGGCAAGTCGAGGATGAAACCGTTGGGTTCGGGGGTCAGCTTGCCTTCATCGCTGCAGGTACCAAAGGGTTGTGAAAGCATGGTCAGCACACCAGTCTGAGCGACAGCCAACTGGTAGAGCACCGGGCATGCCACTCCGCCACTGTGGAGCTCAAACAAGACCGCCTGCCCGTTGGCCCGCGGCAAACGGTGCGTGAGTTTGATAGCGTCATATTCATCGGTGCGCAGCAGCACTTCACCCCCATGCCGGATCTCGATGCTGTCATCGTCATTTTTCACGATGGTAAATGACGTGGTACTTGATGCAGCTGACGCAGGTGCAAAGGAGGGCTCGAAGTAACGGCTGCCATCTGAATAGGTGAGCATAAAACCGTTCAGGGCAACCGGCTGGCTGACACTGGGTATGAGCCTCGGCTCATCTTCATCCAGCGGCATCAGCATGATGCGCTCCCCTTTCGAGGTCTCTATCCAAAACTGCATGCTGGCGAAATTTAGGGTGCCCTCAATGTTGGCCGGTACCCGCTTAGTGACCGTTGGCACCGTGAATTCAGGTGCGGCCCAGGCCGGTAAGGCAAACAACATTAACCATGTGCACCACAGTGCCAGTTTGATCTTTTCTGTCATGTCACTCTCCAGACGACTTATTCAATGGTGTAAGAGGCATTGCCCAGATTGGTGAAGAGGGTGACCTCCCTCAATCGGCACGGCTCGGTCATGACCAGCCGCCAGCTTTCGGTGTAATTGAGCTTGAGTGGGAAATAGGTTCCTCCCACCGACCCCATCAAGTCACTGCGCAGCATCACCCGGCATTTACTCTTGCCGCCATTAATCAGCACTTTTTGAATGGTGACTTGATCGTTGAGCGAGGTGACGACTATCTGAGGCCGCCCAATCGCGGTGTATTCCACGTCTAGACTGAATTCTGGGCTATTAGCGGATGCTGTATCGCAAGCGCTCAGTGATAGGCCACAAGCCAGCAGTAAGGGATAAAGCAGTGTGCGATTCATGATTTCTCCTTAATAAAAATGGCAAAAGGATACCTGACCGACGAGGCGAGCCTGTCGGGCGAACGGGTGTAAACGTAATGGGTTAATGGTGGTGCTGGCTGATAGCCAAATGCCACCAAGGGGATGGGTTGAGGTTAAGTCGTGTCGAACTCCTTTCGATGTTGGGGTAACTATTTCACTGGATTAGATCTAATGGGGTGATCCTCATCGCAAAGGGTCCTTAATGTCAATAAAAGTCCATAGTCAACTATCAGGGTTGACCGGAGGACGTATGACAAACATCAACTCAGAAGCGCTGGCCAAGAGCGTGGGCAAAGCGATTGAACGGCAACGCCAGCAGGCGGGGCTGACTCAGGAGCAAGTGGCAGAGCACTTGAAGATAGGTATGGAAGCCGTCTCCCGGATGGAACGAGGCCTCGTGGTGCCGACCGTCGTGCGGCTCGCAGAGTTGGCTCAGCTGTTTGGCTGTGAGCTTGCAGACTTTCTGCGTGTGACCAGCAACCGCCCCACCGAACAAGGCATTGTGCTCAGCCAGCAGTTGGCCAAGCTCGATACAGCGGACAGAGAGCTGGTGCTGGAGATGGTTGATAAGCTGGTGGCGCGACTGGCGCCTTAACAGCTCGCAGTGCGCACTGTGACTGACTGACACCCGATGCCAGGGTCAATAACTTGGGAGGCCGTAATGGCGCTCCCAAGCAGCTTCACAGCGATATGTGTTTACTCTCCCTTGATAATATCTATCTGAGATCCTTTTCAATCGAGCCACCAAGACGATTCACAGTACATGTTTACTTGAAGCGCATGTCAGAAATGTCAGCAGGAGTAGCACATTTACTGTATTCGTTCGGGCTGACCCTCACCCGTTTTCTGAACACCAGCGAGAAGTAAAGTTGAGCGTCATTGTCCACCAGCTGGCCTATGATGGCATTGACAGAGGGGGAGTCTGCAGCAGTTTGGCTCGCAGAGAGTAGGCGTTGAGATATGAAGACCCCTTGGGAAACGTCAGTCACCTGCTGGCCGATCTGCAAGGCAATGGCTAGTTAAACGAGTGTCTTAATAAATTTGGCAAACGCGGGTTTACGCAGCTAGTTGTGAGAAAGGTTTTTTTGGAGGTCAGATGAGCATCTGTGAACTGCAAGCCATTGAAATGCTAGGGCAAGCTGGTGATGGCATCGACCCTATCGCCGACGAAGGCGCATAACAGGGCGATGAGCAGCATCTAGGGAGTAATAGCTCGTTTTCGTATGCAAAAACAACAATGGTGAGCAATGCGTTCGAGCTCGACGGGGGCAAGGAGTTGATTGAGGTAGCAGTAGGCGGCCATAATGGTCATGGCTTCAGGCGTGTCGGTTTTGTTTGGTGATAAACCAGATCAAAAAGCATTGTTTTTATATATATTTCAATTCTTTGCGGCTAAAAATCCTGTGCGTGATGTCAAGATGGCGTAAAGAAAACTGGGCCGGTCAGGACTAAACGCCGAAACACTCGGAATAGAGGCTCAATCAAGACTCGTCAATTGAACGACTTCTTCATCGAAATAAACAGGGTCATGCAGGAAGGAGGCCTATTTGCGACAACTCCAACCGCTCAGATGAGATACCAGATTGACGTCAAATGGGGCATCGACGATGCCCCTCCGACCTGTATTAAACTTTCGGATGACTAATGTAATTGCCAACTCGCAAGAAGGTTTCATGCTTGTTTGGCGAGTAGACGCACAACACACCTTGCTTGTTGGCTGCAATGTGCTGCCAAGTGCCTTCTTCGAGAACCAACTCCGCAAAGGATTCCCCTTTCTGACTCACGTAGAGCATTTCGCGGCCCCAATGTGTCCAAAATAGGCTCAGGTCCTGCAGATGGGTGCAGTCATTGATGCTGATATCCTTGGACTGAAGATTCCATTCGTAGCCATTCTTGTCTGACTTCATCACACAACCCGAATAGAAACAAAACAGGCTAGTGCCCATACGTGTGATGAGCGGCGAATCGTAGTTGTCGTCGTCATTGGTCCAAGTGCAGTTTCGCCAGCCTTTTCCAAGAATATAATAGCTGACGAATGAGGATGCGTTGTTCTTCTTTTTCGACTTCGTATAGAACCAGTCGTACTTGCAGAATACGAGCAAGGAGTTTCCGTCGGGCAATAGCTGGAGACTATCCACCACGATCCCCTCAGAAAAGTTAGGTGTGTCCTCCCAGCGCTGCCATTGATCATCTAGGTTCGCTGTGCAGAATACGGCTACCTTGTCGTAGCTGTTGGTCTTGGTCGAATCGAAGATAATGCCTTTTTCAATGTAGGAGTACTCCTTGTTTTCCTTGAAGCGCCAGAGCCACAGGCCGTTGAAATAGACGACATCTTCGGTGCGGGTCAAGTGATAGCTCGGTACGTCTGGAAAGTGACTCTGTTTCCAGTTCTGTGCATCACTGGAGTAATAGAAACCATCACCGTAGCCCGCCATGGCGATCCACATACCGTTCACGAAATCCAATTTGCTGATGTACGGTGAATCTTCGGCGGCGCTAAGGAGCACGGTGTGCCAGTGCTCACGATCAAGGCTGCGATAGACCCGACTATCATTATCGACGATCAGCCAGATGGTGCCGTCTGTCTTGATGAACTGAATTTTCTCTGGATCACAGGGCGGGTGTTCTACCAAATTCCACTCAATGCTGAAAAGATGATCACATCCATCTTTATTAATGGTGACCGATTGTTTTGCTAGTTTATCCTGTTGTTGCTGCTCTAGCCGTGCGGCGTACTCTTTTGCCTTGAGTTCAACCACAGATTCGTCGAATCGACCGTCCTTGAATAAGGACAGCTGCTTGGCAACATAGCTGCAGGCTTCAGAGAAGGAAGTCAGAGTGTTGTCCAGCTGGCGTTCTAAGTGACAGAACTGGTCGTGCCAGTCTTCGTTAGTAGCGGAGTTGTCCAGATCAAAATCTGTGTAGCCGGACTCATCATTGTACGTAATCGAGGGAATGCTCCAACGACTCATGATGCGATTCCCTTGGTGCAGCGTGTTCGAATGCGCAGAGATGAACTCACTGATCTTTTTCCGCATTTCGTTAAGCGAGGAAAGACAAGAACTACGACCAATGGCATATGCTGTTCCGCCGACTTTACTACTGACTTTACTCAGGAACGAGTCATCACCCCAAGTTTCCATGAAAAACGAATAATCCGAGGATTTCATTGCCACCGTCGTTAGTTCGAGAGAAAGACGTACTGAGTCGACGCTGATCTTGTCCAATTGGGTGCTTATCTCGGAAAAGGTTTTTACGAAGCGCAACTCGCGGTAGTGCACGATGTTCTTCCAGCCATGAGTATGCTGCTGCAGCTTCTCCGCAGCATCAAGTATGCTCTCCTCATCCTGCCCGGTGAGCATCGTCATCAGACGGGGGAACTGTTCCTTGAGCTGCGTAGGCTTGAGCACACTAAAGATACGTTGTACATGAGGGCTTTCTATCGGTTTCAGGCACAGCGTCAACAAGAAGAATGCATCGAGTAGCCAAGTGTAGGCCCTGTCATCGCTCTTGAGCAGACTTTGCAAAATCTGCTGATATTGTTGCGTCTTGAGAGGGTTGTCTGCCAGTACGGAGATTTCAGCTATTACCTGCGGGCACCCAGCCTTGTGCGCCAATAATTCGAGAAACTCCCGGCCTTGTCTGTTCAATGACGCTGAGTTTTCGATGCTCAGAGCTAACAACAAGAGATAATTGTATCGGGCGTCAACATCGTCAGTGCTGTCGAAGAAGGTGTGGGAGTGGATGTCTGGCAATGACGACACCAGTGCAACCGGTTCGCTGTTTGCATTATCGGCGACTTCATCAGGCAGGGCGTTCAGCCCATTCTGATCCTTGTAAATCTCCAAGGTCAGCAGACTACCGCCGATGATTTCCTCGATCAGTTCGCGCACCTTGTACTGCGGGTTAAGGCCGGAAAACACCTTGTCGAAGAATTTGGAAATGATGAGTCCGCGTTTCTCGTCACTATCGCAGAGTTCGCCGTCCGAGATCATATCGTTGATACGCTCATACTCGTCGGAGAGGTAATACAGCGAATTAAACGCCAGACCTGGGATATTTATCTGGATAAAGTCCGAATCGGCAACGTGCTCTTCAAACGACAGCTCGATGTCAGAGCGATAGCGTTCAATGCCACAGACTTCGATCTGATCTATCAAGTCGATGATGAAACTCAACAACTCGACTTCTTCATCGTAGTCCACGTCCAGCTTTCCCAGCGTAACAAGCAGATGATTGATGTCTTTAGTAGTCAGCATTATGCCGGAATGACTGCGTATAAAGTCATACGTCAGGTGCAGTACCAGCAGCGCTTTGGGCATCGACTTGAAGCGGCGCTTGTTCGCCTCGATATTCAAGGACCATTGATGAAAATGGGTGTTGTTCTCAACCCGAATAAGACGACTATTGAGCTTGTCAACGGCCTGGAAGAGGAATTCACGAGTCTCGATAATGTAACCGTTCATCGTGCTCAGATTGTTGCGAATTACTGCAATGCTCTGGGCGCTGATCAGGTTCTGCTGCTGGAGTTGCTGGAGGTAATGCCAAGCACATCTCTGCATATGCAAGGTGTCACGCTGGTTGTGCAACTGGTTTTGGCTGTTCTTGCCACTGATCGCGCCTGCAAACCGCTTAAAAAAACCGCTCTCTGTTTGTTGCTTCAAGCGTTCTTCGCTACATGTGATCAGCCGTGAAGCATCCATTGCCAGTTGATGGGTGAGTGCTGCGTTGTTTCGGTGCTGGGCAACGAGAGCCTCGACCGCTTCCTGTTCCGAGGCATTCAGTTGCTGTTCGAACATGTTATGAGGAGCTGCTTCGATCGTTTCGTTCATTGATAATATCCCTTAAAGATTATCGATCAGATTCTTCAACTGTGTGCTTTGGTTTGCCATGGTCTGGACTTGGTCTGCGAAGTGACGTTCGGACAGATATAACCCCCTGTGGAACTCGGCATAGAAAGACTGCGACATCTGCAGATATTCCAGAGAGTCATGCATAATCATTGTGTTGCTAGCCACTAGCTCGGTGGCTTCCAGAGTCAGGCGGAAGTTTTTCTCAATGTGATTGTCGATGGCGATGCTCATAGCCATTGTGGTGATCAGACCACCGATGATGCCGCCGACCAATGCGCCAATCGGTCCGCCGAGAGCACCGACTGCAGCGCCCACCGAGCTGCCGACAACGGCTGCACCGGACTGCAAAAAGTTGTGCCCAGAACGAGTTTCGAGTTCTTCGCGGGTGATCTTACCTGCCGCGAACAGCACGATGTTCTGAACCACATCCACCGCACACACTGCTGCAGTAGCCACGCCGTTGTTGGCGAAAGTTCGTTTGAAGGCCGTACCTGCAAACATTGCTGGCAATTTCCGTGCGGTCATGCTGACCGCTGCAGTGGCGACACCCGCTTTCAGCGCACTATCTCCAGCGGCGATAGCCGTATCTTGCAGAATTTGGAAAGTGGCTTGTTCCGCAGTGATCTCCCCATCTCGTACACGTTTTATCGATTGGAAGGTGTTGATACTGCCAGCGATAACAGTGGTTATGACCGCAGCTGATTTCGCTGCGCGCAGGCTTTGCTGGACAGTAGACTTATTCAGATAACCGTTCTGCATGTTTTCATGCAGCTCCTTGCCGGTCTTATTCCCGCCACCTAAATGTTCGGCATCCCGCTTGCTTAGTGGGGTCGACTGAACACCATCTACGTCAAGATTACCTGTAGTCTTTTCACGTACCCTTTCGGCAGCTTTGGATACACCTGGACGAGTTTGCTGGTTTCGCAGCATGTCACGTTCCGCTGCGTCCTTGATCTGCTCTATCTGGTCTGCAGGGCCGATAAAAGCATCGCTGTCCTGATATTGATGGATACCATCTTTGGTGGACCTGAATGCCCTTTGGGTTGCCTCGCCATCTTTGAAGTATTTCAGCTGAGCCCCGAGCAATTGTTCATCGCCTTTCATCACAACGATATCGTGGGTCGTATGGTTTTTTGTGAGTGGCGTATTGGTGAAGTTGTCGGTGAAGGCCCGAACGTCTTTGTCTTTAAGGATTGCGTCTAGGTTAAACGATTCCGCGTGCCAGGTCTCGGCTGCGAATCCGCCCTTTATCGCGCTGTTTTGTGCAGTTCCGGCAACTTTGTCGATAATAGCGTTCGCTTGATTGATCTCGTGCAGCATGTTGCCGATCTGCTCTGATGCTTTCGCAGGCCAGATCGGGCAGAGGCTGATTGAATTGTTCAATGCTCTTTTACGTTCGTTGTTCATAAAATTATCCCTAATCATCGAAATACAGAGGTCGATCGGTGCATGATCACGAGTGAGGTTGGTGACCTGGTTCTGAATAAAGAGTCCTTAAGTTGTTTAACTTCAGCCGGATTTCATCGACCCAGACCTGAGGTGCATAGACCCGAATGTTGTCGTTGAGCCCAAAAATCCACCACAAGGTTTCTCGATCCAGCGTTACCTGTGCGTGCAACCGCTTCCAAGCTTGGTTGGGGAGATCGCTAAGGCTCTGAACTGTGCTAAGCGGAGTCTCGTTGAGCAGGATGGCAATCTGCGGGTGTACGTCAGCAATCAATTCAGTCTGAACATCGGTTTGTCGATGGCTAAAAATCCCAGTGTCGATATAGTCATCGATGTCGAATGTGGCGTGTAAATCTGCAGCGTCATCTAGCACCCGGATCTCACATATGCGATGCAGGGCAAACTGTCGAAGATCGTCGTAGCCATCCACCGACGCCACCAGATAATTAATGGCATGTCGTGACACTAGCCCTGCAGGATGCAGACGGAAATGTTTGAGCTCATTTTTGCTACGGCTCTGGTAAGCCACTTCCAGTATTCGGTGTTCCAACAAGCCGGTTGAAACGTCTTCCCAGACCTGAGGCACAATGTCGGCAGGAATCAAGACTTTGCCACTAGGAATCGCTCTGACCCTCTTTGCCCAATCCGCCAAATCGTTATTGCCAAGAACGCGTAAAAAGTTTCGGGCGCGCCTGAATTGAGGGGCTAGCTGGTCCAGCACTGCTTGTGGGAGCAAAGTGGTCAGATGCCTTTCGGAGAAATAAAGCGCCAGCGCTGTAGGGGTATCCATGTCTTCCAGTTTCAGTGGCGCGTCGCGAGTGAAACTCCAGCGAAAGGGAAGCTCACTGTCATCGCACTGTAGTGAAAAGGGGATTGATAAACTATTCAAATCTCGCTGCACGGAGCGCAGCGTCACAGTAAAACCTTTATCTCGGAGCTTTTCCAAAAGTGTCGTTGTAGCAATACGCTGTGGCTCGGTGGGAATCAGCCGCAGTAATGCAAAATGGCGCAACAGCGTGTCTTTTGTTTGAGACATAGCAACTACCTTACATGGCCAAGACTGTTCTTGGCATCTCGTTTGGGGCCATTATATTCGCGATAGAAGGTCTAGTCTTTCTGTAGGACTACGAATGTTCCGGTCATTACTTCATAAGAGACTCCACTCTTGCTGTTATTGTCCTTATAGGGGCGACAAATGGTGTCGTCCAAGAGTCTTGCGAGTTCAGTTGCGTATTTCGACGAAGTTGAACAGCCATTCCGGCCAAGGTGAACACCCTGCACCGATGCTTAAGCCCATCAGGTATTTTAGGGGCTACCTTCCAGTGCCTCGAGTTGCGCGATGTGATCGTTAATCCGCCTAAGGGTACTGATGGCCATCGATTTTTAATCGACCAAACAGGTGGAATGTGCCGACAGCACCTTGGGAATGTCTCTGGGCATGGGAATCGTTAAAGGCTTGACGCTGGTTGTGGGGACCCTGATGCCACCCATATTGCGCAGCGAATTAGGTCACCTACTCACAACTGTCAGTGGCCAGATTGGTGTATTTGTCGCATTGATCGGTGTAGGCCTAGTCACCTAGGCTGGGCATCAGAAAGAAAGTGCCTTGGACACAACTACCCAAGAATTCAACCTGAAGAAAGGGTTGTTGATGGCAGTGATGTGCGGAATTTTTCCCTCGGGATTTGCCTTCGGTCTGAAAGCAGCAGCCACCATTCGGTAGGCATCGCTGGCACTGGATATCAACCAGCTCTACTGTCAACGCCGTCTTGCCGAGCTACGGCATCATTATGGGCAGTGGGGCCATCGTCAACATGGCCTAGTGCTTCATTCGGCTGGCAACGCGCCCCCGAACTGTCACTGCGCAATGATCTAGCCCAGCCAGCGTGGAGGTTGCTGCTCAATGGCTTGCTGGCCGCGGTCGGTGGCATCATGTGGTATCTGCAGTTCTTCTTTTATGCCTAGGGTGAAGCCAGCATTCCAGACTATCTGTCCTTCGTGAACTGGATGTCGCACACGAGCGGTTATGTGTTGTGTGGCGGTATCGTGGGGCTGTTGATGACGAAATGGAAAGGGGTTGGTACCCATCCGGTTCGTTTCCTCTGTAGTTATCGTCGGTGCCGCCAATCTGGTCGGCATGGGCATGGCATAAGGAGTGACAAGATGATCCGCAAGGCATTCCTGATGTCGGTGCACCTAGGCTGCGAGTAACTGTTCACCGGGGACATATTGACAGCTGTATCTTCTTGTAGGTCGTAGATGAATCATCCATTTCATCGTGCCAATAAGCCGGTAAGGCAGAAAATTCCTCTGCCACTTTGGGGCTGACAGTCCTCTGAGGCGAAAGTCAACCCAGTCCCGGTGAACGGTTACGGCTGCGAGGTGGAATACCGTCGCCGTCACGATGAACTCTGGCCCGAGCTGGCAGCAACCCTGAAGGCGCACGGGGCCAGCAACTACAGCATCTTTCTCCACCCGGAGAGCTGTCAGCTGTTTGGTTACGTCGAGATTGAAGATGAGGGACGCTGGCGCGAGGTGGCCAGCACGGCCATCTGCCAGCAGTGGTGGGCTTACATGCAGGAGATAATGCCATCGCATCCTGACAACAGCCCGATCAGCACAGAACTGACATCACTCTTCTATCTCCCCTAATACAGGCTGTTGTCTGAAGCAATAATAAACAGGGGTGGGCATAATGATTATGCCCGCTCCTTGTGTTTAGGCTAGGTGTATTTTGGGTACCCTTGGTCTGCCAAGGCGAGGTTGGGACGATGGTGTCTCCATGCGTCCGAAGGTCCGGCGTCTGGCTGGCAATATCGCCAATATTTGCGTATCCAGCTTGGTCAGATAACTCAGCGCATTAATCAGGTTTATGCGCTTGGTTGTAGCGCTGTAGTGAACCATCCCAATCCCATCAGTGCCCCATCCCCGATATTCCTCCCGCCTGACTTGGCAGTTGTAATAGACCCCGCTATTGTCGGTTATATCCTCCCACCGCTCCCCCAGCGCTCTACTCAGCGAGATATCTCGTTGGTGTACAGCCCCATTAAAAATGAACGTAATGTGGGTATGAAAACGTCTATCAACACCGTACTCCAGTTTCCAGATATAGCCTACCAATGCAGGATATTTGTTCTGTATTCGACGAAGGTAACAACGTAGGTCATTCGTCACGAGGTCTAACGTTAACTGGTCGTAGTAGTCTTCGTGATAGCCGATATCCAATCGGATGACTAATAGTTTGGCATGCTGGTCGAATAGGCTATTAACATACGTCGCTATACTGAGCTGATTGCGGTTCTCAACGCGTTTAAGGTTCTTGAGGCACTTACGGTGCGCCGTACTCTTGAACTCTCTTAGAAACGCATACAGCGCGTTATTAATATCCCTGGCTAATTCGTCACCGACATCACTATCAAGATATCGCTCATGGATGAGATGCAATCCATAAACCTCTCGCATATGCGTTAGGAATAGCGCTACCGTTGGATGCGCTGACGATACCTCCTCATGACAATAAAAATAATCACACACGGTATCCAACGCATTAAACAGTTGGGTTGATAGCCTACGGTCAATGCAAGTGATGCGTGACTTACCAAGGGCTGAATTAACAGCCCTGACAATAGGAAGCGTTGTATTTTGGAGCAGGTCTGTTATGGATAGGATATTTAATAGTCTGACTGAATTAAACATGGTGGCCTCGCTTAGGCAGGAGTAACCCTACGCTGTGTTATAGACACACGCGTATATAGGGGCGATTGGTGGAGTGGTATTGGCTAACTATGCTGGTGGTAGCATGACCACCACATGGGAGTGGTGTAATGGTACGCGATAGTGGTAATGGTTATTGGTTGTATATGGGGGGCTGTACATAGCGTAGGAATAGTATTGAATAGAAGTGATATTAAATAATAAATATACCTAAACGTGATACGCCTGCCTCACCTACGAAAATACCAAAAAACATATATAAGAAGGAATGGTTATTTCCCTAATCCATTATCCTATCAAGGCATGACTTATAACACTGGAAGTTATGGAGCTCACTAGGGATGGAAAAGAACATTCAAGACTGGCTTCTACCAATAAGCCAGCTGTCAACATCGTGCTCAAACCAGCCAATAGAGGACTGACCTATCTTGAAGGGTTTGGGGAATGTCTCGTCATAACGAGGAGATTTGGGGTTAAGCCAGTCATAGATAGTAGACCTGGCCATGCCAATCTTGTTGGTGAGGTCCTTAATGCGCAGGACTTTGATGGTGTTGTTCATGGTGTGTACTCCTGATGATGTAGTGGGTTGTTTCATCAGAAGAGCGGGCCAGTGAAAAAAAAGATGGTAGTTCAGCGAGCTGAGTGGTCATGATGCCAAATACAAGTATGTGCCTTCATATTGGTAACTTTCTATGGTTTGGAATGGTCACCCTCTCGGTGCACATAGGTAGCGATAGCCGGAGTAGTAGCCATAGGTAGGAGCATGCACATAGCCCATGGAGAATGAGTGAAAATTCAGATGAGCTTCGCTTTGCCATGCAAAGTCACTTCCCATGTTAAGTGTGATCATGGTTATGTACCATGATTTGTAGCTAAGTGTGCGAGGTGGACATCTAGAAGTCCGCAATTTATTTCTTTGCATTTTTATCGTGATATTCAGCCGGAGTTATGGTTATTTGATAGACAAGTAATTCATCATCATAGCTAGTGACGTAAAAGGAGAATACTCATGACTGACGAAATTGATGTGATAGCAAAAGAAGAAAGGAGGAAGGTAGATAAGGGAGAAACAGAAGAGATACTTAAAAAGTTTTCAATTTATGAATATAGTGACTCCCTACTGAAAGCAGCTAAAAGAAATAGGACATATGCCCATATTGCAGCTACGATCAGTAGAGGTTTTATGCTCAAAACATCTGAAATTGATGACTATAGACTTCGTTTTATAAAATCTCTTGGGGTGAATAGACGCCATTACCTGAAAAAAAGTCGGATTGTTTCGGGTGACGCTGATTTCTTTGAACGAATTTTTATGTTGCTTAGATATATTGGGACTATTCGAGAATACAGTTATTACCACTTGCCTATGATTGGTCGGCGGATTTTTGAAATAAGTAATTTGGAAGATGAGCAGAGTGTTAACAAAGCATTCGAACTAATAAATGATAGAATGGCAAGTCAAAAAGATTTATTGCCTGTGTATAGTGCGGTACAGAAGAAAGATATTAGAAAAATACTTAGAAGGCTAATTTCATCAAATATTAATGCATTTATTTCAGATGAAAGTTTTGAGAGGCATTTCAATGTGCACCCTGCAGTGCCATATTTTATTAAAGCTATAAAGTTTCATAGGCTGTCAATTGGTTGCGATACTGATTTCAATGAATATTACTCAGATGATGTTATTGGTGGGTTGGTAAGCTTTCTTAACGTTGTCTTTGACTCGAATAGCTATAAAGAAAGTGTAAGGGTGAGAGTATTTAATGTTGAGCAAAATATTAAATCCATATTTGGCTACGTAAAAGAAAAAGAGGAAGGGAAAGCTCGTTATGTGGTCAGGTTTAGCTTGGGTTTCAAACAAAAAATAGAGAATATGTATGCTAAAGATGATGACATCCATATTGAGTCAAGCAATGTAGCTACACAGCCTGAAACAAAAGGCTTGAATAAGGAACCATTGAAAATTGCTTCCCAAACCGAAGGCTTCAAAGATAAGCTAGGAGAGTTAGTAGAAGGACGGCGCAAGCTTTTCATAAACTGCTCGAGAAATCGATTGTTTAGGCATGTAGATGGATATATTTGGAAGTTGGACTATTGCTCTGTCAGAGGATACTACATGCATGTTTTTTTGTTTTTAGGTCGAGGGTGGGAGCATGAACTTGACATAAGAGAGACGATCGGTCAGCTCTGGAAAAGTACTATCATAAAAGACGGCGAAGGGGATGTTTTTGCTTATCCTGGAGATCGGTATGAGTTTAATTTGATGGATGGTGGTAATAGTAGTCATGCTTTATATGAAGAGTTAGAGTCTCTATTTAGGCAGGATATTTTAGCCCATGTGGACACAATCCTTCCAAATGGTAAAAAAGCACGTTCTTTTGGTAAGGGAGCGCAACACAAGCCAGTAAGGAATAGATCTAAATATAAATTTTAGCAACAGCCCAAGGATGAAAGTAAATCCACAAAATTTAGCAATGGATTACTCAAGCACGCTAAAAAAATAAATTCGCAGCTTTTGGCGTTATACTTTCATGGCTCGAGTGAAGTATTGCTCATATCTGTGCTTTCTGGCTGGCCAGAGGCGATAAGGCTGAGCATTCCAAGTGGCAGAAGGTCTATCAGGAGCACCTGCAACAGACCACCTGACAGGCAGGACTAATGGCCAGGGAAGGCGCCGCATCAGCTATGTGCCCATCAGGTGGCTGCGTAGCATATCAGGCTAAACAGGCTCATAGAAGGAAGCGGCCATCGGCCGCTTCCTTCTTAGGTCTGATTGAGCTGAAAACTCAGCGTTTACCGAATGTCCCTTGGATTACGTTCCCCATAACATCAGGTGATTTTTCTACTTCATGTTGGGCTATTTGATGTTTCACAATATCCCCCCACCGAAGAAATAAACTCCTCAGTTTTTCAGGGTTACGTAAAGCACCCGACTGATAAGTTCGCAGGAGTTTGTCACTGATCTGGTGGTTCAGCATATGCTCTATCTCTAGAGGTCCTGCACTAAGTTCAATTCCACAGCAGTTTGCAACACTGCGCCGCAGGTCGTGTACGCTAAAAGGCTCAAGTTCAGCCAGCTTACGCTTCTGTAGCCGGTCAAGGGCACGCATAAGTGCATCACCAGTGATGGCATGACCCAGCTTCGTCGTGGATTCGAACACATATGGACTGGTAGAGGAGGTTATAATTCGCTGCTCTGAAATGATTTCCTGAGCCAAAGGCGACAAGGTCACCACATGCGGGCGCCCATTCTTGGTTTCCGGGATCGTCCAGCGATCACCATCCAAGTGTGCCCATTGCATCGATATCACTTCACCTCGACGAACCGCGCTCAATATGACGATTTTAATTGCATTGGCGACACTTCCAGAAAGAACAGAAGTCGTAGCAATGCCACGGCCACCAGCTGTTAACGCTCCGCCACCTTCAACGCCCTCTTCTAATGCATGCCACAAGGCTCGTAATTCAGAGATTGGTAGCCAGCGATCTCGAGGTGGATTAGGGGTCGCATTGTACACTTTGGGTTTGAGTGCCAACGTGGGGCTCATCTCGATAAGCTGTCGTCGCATAGCCTCCTCCATCACCTGGTTCATTATCCCCATTGCTTTGCGAAGCCCTTCCAGAGAGACCTTCTGTAGCTTCTGATAGTGTTGGTGGAGGACGGCCATGGTGATATCGCAAACTCGATATTTACCAAGGACCTTTTGCAAGTGTGTTTGGTAGATTCGACGATAATCAGTGACGGTTCGAAGGCTAATCTCTGATCGAACGCCATCACGGCGTTTTACGCTGGCTTTGTGGCTAAGCCATTGCTCAAACAGTTCATCAAGCACGAGCATCTGTTCGTTCTTTTGTTTAGCTTCTGCAACAACCTGACGGGGATCGATGCCCTGTTTGACTTGCCCCACCGCAACACAATGTCGCTCACGAGCTTGAGCAAGTCCCATCGCAGGGTATAGTCCAAGTACCATGGTTTGTTGCTTGCCAAGTAGCCTAAATCTATACACGAAGCGTTTTTGCTTACCGGCCCGAACCTCGAGTGATAACCCGTTACCATGTTTAGAGCTGATAGCAAATCGGGTTGCGGTTGCACCTTCTTTAAGCTCTGCTGCCGCGACTTGTCGATCTTGAGAAATCATCCTAAAACCTCGTATTGGGGTACCACATGGGGTACCACATTTGGCATCGTATAGGGTTGTATGTCGTTGGACAAGAGTGAATTTGATGTGTATTTAACTCATTGAATTTTATGTAAATGAATTTGTTTGTTGGATTTATCAAGACAGGATTAAACGTGAGTTTATTGACTTCGTAATGCGAAGGTCAGGAGTTCGATTCCCCTTATCGGCACC
>NZ_JRJY01000127.1:0-757 GCF_000801015.1 Aeromonas sp. ZOR0001
TACCACCTAAAATGGTGTCCGGGATGATTAGACCACTACAGAGTGCTTGCTTGGGAACATATATTTGAGTCGGGCGCTGAGCCGGTATATCTATATTTAGTTGCTCTTTAAATTGATCTACATCAAGTAAAGTTTCTGCTAATAGTCTACATGTCAGCAATAGAGTAATTAGATAATCGCAATAGGAATTTATATCGCCCGGTCTCTATGGATGTAATTTATCATAGGGGAAAAACGGGGGGCTTATGATTATATATGGGAAGTATGGCGGTGCTGCATTGCGAGCAGTACACCTAATGGTGCAGAACAATTATGACCATGTCAGTGCCTGGGATATGGCGATGTTCGAAGCATTCGGAGAAGACTTAGGCGTTAAAAAGTTCAAAAACAACCCTAAGGTTACATTTCTGACCCTATGCAGTTTGAGTGCGATTAGCTGTGTCATGCCAATCTATTATGATGCAGCCGCAAAGACTAAGATGTATGTCACCACTGCCCTTGATATCCTTTCCTCTAAAGACAAAGCTACACCGATTAATCCTGATGATTTATGGCAAGAGGTTATCAGTGCTTGTGATGCTGCAGCCACACTGAAGCACAACAATCAGATGGATGTCGTTCTGACACTATGGTATGCAAATGTACTGAATACCCATTGGGCGAGTGATGAGCTGGAGCTTAGGGCTGACTTTCTGTAATCGTCATTTCGAAGAGTGTACAGATCTAGTTATCACCTGACACCGGCCTCAAACCGGTG
>NZ_JRJY01000090.1:0-2442 GCF_000801015.1 Aeromonas sp. ZOR0001
CCGCCGCTGGCGGAGCTGCATCTCGCCAACGGCGCCTTTCAACCAGCCCAGCCCCGGCTGGAAGATGCCTTTATCGACCTGCTCGGCGGCGGCCCCGGCGGGGAGTCGAGTCTGGCAGCCGGGATGCGGGAAGCCGAACTGCCGCAGGGGGTCTCCCCCGAAGCGGTGATCGAGGCGCGCCACCTCACCAAGCGCTTCGGCGATTTTGCCGCCACCGATGATGTCAGCTTTGCGGTGCGCCGCGGCGAGATCTTCGGCCTGCTCGGCCCCAACGGGGCGGGCAAGTCCACCACCTTCAAGATGGAGTGCGGCCTGCTGCGCCCGAGCGAGGGGCAGGCGCTGGTGACCGGCATCGATCTGGCCCACAGCCCGTCGGCGGCGCGCCAGCGCCTCGGCTACATGGCGCAGAAGTTCTCCCTCTACAAGCAACTCACCGTGGCGCAGAACCTCTCCTTTTTCGCCGGTATCTACGGCCTGTTCGGCCGCCACCAGCAGACGCGGATCGACGCCATGGTGACCGCTTTTGCCCTCACCCCCTGGCTCGATCAGAAGGCGGAATCCCTGCCGCTCGGCCTGCGCCAGCGCTTATCGCTGGCCTGCGCCCTGCTGCACGAGCCGCCGCTGCTGTTTCTCGACGAGCCCACCTCCGGGGTCGATCCGGTGACCCGGCGCGAGTTCTGGTCGCACATCAACGCGCTGGCCGACCACGGCGTCACCGTGCTGGTCACCACCCACTTTATGGATGAGGCGGAGTATTGCGACCGCATCGCCCTCATCTATCGCGGCAAGCTGCTGGCGCTCGGCACCCCGGACGATCTCAAGGGGCTGGCCGCCAAAGAGGCGGCGACCTCTTTGCCAACCGGCTCCTTGCCGACCTGTTCTTTGCCAACAATGGAAGAGGCCTTTATCACCCTGGTCGAGCGGGCTAGCGAGGAGGACGCATGAGCATCAACCGTCGGCGACTGCTGGCCCTCTGCCGCAAGGAGACGCTGCAAATCGTCCGTGACCCGAGCAGCATCCTCATCGCCTTCATCATGCCGGTGGTGCTACTGGTTGTGATGGGTTACGCCATCAATCTGGATGTGGACCACCTGCGCCTCGGCATCTGGCGTACCGACAGCGGCGCCCCGGCAGTGCGGCTGGAGCAGGCCCTGCGCGGCTCAACCGCGCTGGAGATCCACAGCGGCCCGAGCAAGGAGTCCCTGCTCGCCAGTCTGGCCCGTGGCGAGATCCGCGGCCTGCTGGTGATCGATGACGGCTTCTCCCGCGCCATGGCCGGTCAGGGCAATGGCACGCCGCAGGCGCTGCTGCTGACCGATGGCTCCGAGCCCAACACTGCCAACTTCGTCACCAACTATGTGCAGGGGATCTGGCAGGGGTGGCTCGCTGGCGAGGGGGTCGCCATGCCGGTGTCGATAGAGAGCCGCGCCTGGTTCAACCCGGCGCTGGTGAGCCGCAACTTTCTGGTACCGGGCTCCATTGCGGTGGTGATGACCATCATAGGAGCCCTGCTCACCTCGCTGGTGGTGGCGCGGGAGTGGGAGCGCGGTACCATGGAGGCGCTGCTCGCCACCCCGGTCACCAAGGGGGAGCTGCTGCTCTCCAAGCTGCTGCCCTACTATGGCCTCGGTATCATCGCCATGCTGCTCTGCCTGCTCTTCTCGGTGGCGGTGATGGGCGTGCCATGGCGCGGCTCCTTGCTGCTGCTCTTTCTGGTCACCAGCGTCTTTCTCGGCAGCGCCCTCGGACTCGGGCTGTTCCTCTCCACCGTGATGCGCAGCCAGTTCAATGCCGCACAGGCGGCGCTGATCGCCGCCTTTCTGCCCGCCGTGATGCTGTCGGGCTTCGTGTTCGAGATCGCCAGCATGCCGCCGCTGCTGCGGGCCATCACCCACCTCATTCCGGCCCGCTACTTCGCGAGCTCCTTGCAGACCCTCTATCAGGCGGGCAGCGTCTTCTCGATCCTGCTGGTCAACGGTTTCTGTCTGCTGCTGCTGGCCGGTTTCTGGCTGGCCCTGACCGCCCGCAAGACGCGGCGCACTCTGGAGTAACCCATGCTGATCCGACTCTGGTGGCTGATCCGAAAAGAGCTGCAGGCCCTGATGGGCAATACCCAGGGGCGCTTTCTGCTCATCATGCCGGTGCTGCTGCAAACCGCCCTCTTCCCGTTCGCCGCCACTCTGGAGGTGACCGGCAATACGCTGGCCATCTACAACCAAGATGGCGGTGCACAGAGCCGCGAGCTGCTGGAGCGCCTCACCCATATGCCCGCCTTCACCACCATCATCCCGGTGCAAGGCGAGGCGGGCATGACCGAGGCCATCACCGGACAGCAGGCGCTGCTCGGGCTGATTATTCCGAGTGATTTCTCCCGCCGATTGGCGCGTGGCGAACCGGCCAAGGTGCAGCTGATTATCGACGGCCGCCGCTCCAACGGCGGTC
>NZ_JRJY01000090.1:2594-24645 GCF_000801015.1 Aeromonas sp. ZOR0001
GGGCTACATCAGTCAGGTGATCGCCCGCTGGCAAAGTGAGGGCAAGGGGCAACCCGAGCTGGCGGTGCGCAACCTCTACAACCCCAACGTCGAATTCCACTGGCATATCCTGCCGGCGCTGGTGGCCATCATCACCACCACCGGCTGCCTGATTGTCACCGCCCTCTCGGTCGCGCGGGAACGGGAAGAGGGCACCTTCGATCAGCTGCTGGTCTCCCCCCTCACCGCAGGCTGGATCATGGCGGGCAAGGCGGTGCCCGGCATCATGGTGGCGGTGGGGCAAGGGAGCATAGTCGCGCTGGCCGCCCGTTTTGTCTTTCACCTCCCCTTTGCCGGCAGCCTCAGCCTGCTGATGGCGGGCATGGTCTGCTACGGGCTGGCACTGGCCGGGATCGGGCTCTTCATCTCGTCGTTCTGCTCGACCCAGCAGCAGGCCTTTCTCGGAGTCTTCTCCTTCACCGTACCGGCGGTGATCCTCTCGGGTTATATCTCGCCGGTGGAGAACATGCCGCAGGTGTTCCAGTGGCTGGCGGCCATCGACCCCCTCACCCACTTCATCGTGCTGCTCAAGGGGGTCTTCCTCAAGGGGTTCGACTGGTCGGCCGCCTGGCCCCTGCTCTGGCCACTGCTCGCCATCGCCGGGGTCACCCTGTCGCTCGCGCTCGCCATGTTCCGCCGCCATATCGCCTGACGCGCCGCCTTGCTCGGCTGATGCCGGTCTCGCCAAGTGCGAGATCGGCTTTTTCCGACAGAAGTTTTCACTCCCCGGCTTTTGCTAAAGCGCTCTTGCTCTCCACCATCCCTCACCCAAAACCAGTGCGGAAATCATCAACTGGTATACCTAATTTTGTATATCTTTGAATTTTATCGAATTACCCCTGACGAGATATATAAATAGACACTTGATTTGCATCAATTGCCCGCCCCGACTGACTGGGTAGCCTAGCCCCAGAATGATGTTTTATTACTCCAAACTAGAGGCAATCATGAGCAAAGTCAGACTGGTCGTTGTGGGCAACGGCATGGTGGGGCACCGCTTCATCGAAGAGTTGATCGAGCGGGCCGAGCCGGGCCGCTACGAGATCACCGTCTTCGGTGCAGAACCCCGTCCCGCCTACGATCGCGTCCATCTCTCCTCCTACTTCTCCCATCACACCAGCGAAGATCTCTCCCTCGTCAAACCCGGTTTCTACGACAAGCACGGCATCCGCCTGCTGCTCGGCGAAGCGGTGAAAAAAATCGACAGGGCCAACCGCGAAGTGCACTCCAACAAGGGCACTGTGGTCGGGTACGACAAGCTGGTGCTGGCCACCGGCTCCTACCCCTGGGTGCCGCCCATTGCGGGCAGTCAGCACCACGAGTGCTTCGTCTATCGCACCATCGAGGATCTGAAAGCCATCCGCAGCGCCGCCAAGAGCGGCAAGAGCGGGGTGGTGATCGGGGGCGGCCTGCTTGGCCTTGAAGCGGCAGGCGCCCTCAAGGCGCTGGGTCTCGAGACCCACGTGGTGGAGTTTGCTCCTGTACTGATGGCCGAGCAGCTCGACGGTCAGGGCGGCCAGCTGCTGCGCCGCAAGATTGAATCCATGGGCGTGCAGGTACACACCAGCAAGAGCACCAGCGAGATCCTGATGCATGGCGGCGAGCAGGCGAAACACCGCCTCGCCTTTGCCGACGGCAGCCAGCTGGAAGTGGACGTGGTGGTCTTCTCCACCGGCATTCGCCCGCAAGATACCCTGGGCCGTTACGGTGATCTGGCCATCGCCGAGCGCGGCGGCATCGTCATCGACGATCACTGCCTCACCTCCGATCCCGACATCTATGCCATCGGCGAGTGCGCCGCCTGGCAGGGCCGCTTCTTCGGGCTGGTGGCGCCGGGCTACAAGATGGCCCAGATCACCGTCGACCATCTGCTCGGCGGCGACAGCCGCTTCGAGGGGGCGGACATGAGCGCCAAGCTGAAACTGCTCGGCGTCTCCGTCGGTTCCATCGGCGATGCCCATGGTCGCACCCCGGGCAGCCACAGCTATGTGTTTCAGGACGATCAGGCCGGCGTCTACAAGAAGATCGTGGTGAACGAAGACAACAGCCGCCTGCTCGGCGCCGTGCTGGTGGGTGACGTGGAAGATTACGGCAACCTGCTGCAGATGATGCTCAACGCCCTGCCGCTGCCGAGCCACCCGGACACCCTGATCCTGCCCGCCTACGCCGGTGCCAAGCCGACGCTGGGGGTGGATGCCCTGCCGGAAAGCGCCCAGATCTGCTCCTGCTTCGACGTCTCCAAGGGCGACATCGCCAAGGCGGTGGCCGAGGGTCACACCACCCTTGCCGCCATCAAGCAGCACACCAAGGCCGGTACCGGCTGCGGCGGCTGCGTGCCGCTCATCAGTCAGGTGCTCAACGCCGAACTGGTGAAGCAGGGCATCGAGGTCAACAACCACCTCTGCGCCCACTTCCCCCACTCCCGTCAGGAGCTGTTCCATCTGGTCAAGGTGGAGGGGATCAAGAGCTTCGACGAGCTGCTGGCCAAGCACGGTCAGGGCTATGGCTGCGAGGTGTGCAAACCGACCGTCGGCTCCATCCTCGCCTCCTGCTGGAACGAGCATGTGCTGAGCCCGCGCAACATCCCGTTGCAGGACACCAACGATATCTTCCTCGGCAACATGCAGAAGGACGGCAGCTACTCCGTCATCCCGCGCATGGCCGGTGGCGAAGTGACTCCGGAGGGGCTGCTGGCGGTGGCTGAAGTGGCCCGCGACTACAAGCTCTACACCAAGATCACCGGCGCCCAGCGCATCGGTCTGTTCGGGGCCCAGAAGGATGATCTGCCCGCCATCTGGCGCAAGCTGCTGGCAGCCGGATTCGAGACCGGTCAGGCCTACGCCAAGGCGCTGCGCATGGCCAAAACCTGCGTCGGCAGCACCTGGTGCCGCTTCGGCGTGCAGGACAGCGTTGGCCTCGGGGTCTTCCTCGAGAACCGCTACAAGGGCATTCGCACCCCGCACAAGATGAAGTTCGGTGTCTCCGGCTGTACCCGTGAATGTGCGGAAGCGCAGGGCAAGGACGTCGGCATCATCGCCACCGACGCGGGTTGGAACCTCTATGTGGGCGGCAACGGCGGCATGAAGCCGCGCCACGCAGATCTGCTGGCTTCTGACCTCGACCGCGAGACCCTCATCAAGCTGATCGACCGCTTTATGATGTTCTACGTCACCAGCGCCGACAAACTGCAGCGCACCTCGGTCTGGCTCGGCAATCTGGAAGGGGGCGTCGACTACCTGCGCGAGGTGATCGTCGACGACAAGCTGGGGCTGGCCGAGACCCTGGAGCGCGATATCCAGACCCTTATCGACAGCTACGAGTGCGAATGGTCGCGCACCCTCAACGAAGAGGAAGCGCTCAAGCGCTTCAGCCACTTCATCAACAGCGACAAGCGCGACCCGGACGTTCAGTTCGTCGCCGAGCGCGACCAGCACCGACCGGCGACCCCGGCCGAGCGCATCCCCGTCTACCAGATCGAGGTGGAAACCAAATGATGAAATTAGCCTGCCAACTCAACGACATCCTGCCGGGAACCGGTGTCTGCGCACTCATTGAAGGTCGCCAGATCGCCCTGTTCCGCCCGAGCGCGGCGGCCGAGGTGTTCGCCATCGACAACCGGGATCCCTTCTTCGCCGCCAACGTGCTGTCGCGGGGCCTGATCTGCGAACACGACGGCGAGATCTGGGTCGCCAGCCCGCTCAAGAAGCAGCGCTTTCGCCTGAGCGATGGCCACTGTTTCGACAATCCCGCCATGTCGGTTCAAAGCTACCCCGTTGAAGTACGCGACCAGCAGGTCTGGGTCGCCGTCTAAAGCCAAATTCACTCTCTTTCGGGCTGCCTGAGGGCAGCCCTTTCAAGGACTCACAAGATGTACACGGAAACCATCAACAAGTGCGCCGCCAACGCGGCCCGCATCAACCGCTTCGAGCGCAGCGACAAGCTCGGCTTCTGGCTCAGCTCCGCCATGGCGGGGGCCTATGTGGGCCTCGGCATCATCCTCATCTTCACCCTCGGCAATCTGGTGGATCCGAGCATCCGACCGCTGGTGATGGGGGCCACCTTCGGTATCGCCCTGACGCTCGTCATCATTGCCGGCTCCGAGCTGTTTACCGGCCACACCATGTTCCTCACTTTCGGGGTGAAGGCGGGCAAGATCACCATGACCGACCTGCTGCGCATCCTGCCGCAGACCTGGGCCGGCAACCTGATTGGCTCCATCGTGGTGGCGCTCATCTACTCCTACGGCGGCAGCCTGCTGCCGGATGCGGGCAGTCTGGCCCACAAGGTGGCGCTGGCCAAGACCCAGGCTCCGGCGCTGACCCTGTTTATGAAGGGGATCCTCTGCAACTGGCTGGTCTGCCTCGCCATCTGGATGGCGCTGCGCACCGAAGGGGCGGCCCGCTTCATCGCCATCTGGTGGTGCCTGCTGGCCTTTATCGCTTCCGGCTACGAGCACTCCATCGCCAACATGACCCTGTTCGCCCTCTCCTGGTTTGGCGCCCATTCCGAGGCCTACACCCTGAGCGGCATCGGCCACAACCTGCTGTGGGTGACGCTGGGCAACACCGTCTCCGGCGTCCTCTTTATGGGCCTCGGCTACTGGTATGCCACCCCGAAAGCAGAGCGCCCGGTTGCAGTGAGCGAGACCACCAGCACCGCCAACCAGACCCGAACCGCCTGATCCGGAGGCCCCATGGACTACTTGCCTATCTTTTGCCGACTCGACAACAAACCCGTGCTGCTGGTTGGCGGCGGCGAGGTAGCGGAACGCAAGGCGCGTCTGCTGCTGAATGCCGGTGCCCAGCTCACAGTAGTCGCCCCCGAGCTCGACCCCGAGCTGGCGGAACTGGCTGCCAACGGCAGCATCGAGTGGCTGGCCGGTGAATTTGTGCCGGAACAACTGGCGGGCAAGTGGCTGGTGGTGGCCGCTACCGATCGGCGCGAGGTGAATGCGCTGGTTTACCAAAGCGCCAATCAGGCGCAGATCTTTGCCAACGTGGTGGATGACCCGAAGCGCTCCAGCTTCATCATGCCGTCGATCATCGATCGCTCGCCGCTGATGGTGGCCATCTCCTCCGGCGGCAAGGCACCTGTGCTGGCCCGGCTGCTGCGGGAAAAACTGGAAGCCCTGCTGCCGCAACATCTGGGGGCCGTGGCGACCTTCGCCGGCAGCCTCCGGGAACGGGTCAAGGCCCGCTTTGCCAGCATGGGGGAGCGGCGCCGCTTCTGGGAGCGGCTACTCGGGGCAGACCGACTCGGGCAGGCGCTGGCGCGGGGCGATAGCGCCTCTGCCCACCAGCTGGCCGACAACCTGTTTGCCGACGAATGCAACACCGCTGGCGAAGTGGTGCTGGTGGGAGCGGGCCCCGGCGATCCGGGCCTGCTCACCCTGCACGCCCTGCGCCAGATGCAGCAGGCGGACGTGGTGGTCTATGACCGGCTGGTCTCCGACGAGGTGATGGCGCTGGTACGCCGCGATGCCAAGCGCATCTTCGTCGGCAAGCAGGCGGGCAACCACTGCGTGCCGCAGGAGGGGATCAACCAGCTCTTGCTGGAGCAGGCGAAGAAGGGGCAACGGGTGGTGCGGCTCAAGGGGGGCGATCCCTTTATCTTCGGCCGTGGCGGCGAGGAGCTGGAGACGCTGGTCGGCAGCGGCATCGGCTTTCAGGTGGTGCCGGGGATCACCGCGGCCAGTGGCTGCGCCGCCTACGCCGGTATTCCGCTGACCCACCGCGACCACGCCCAGAGCGTGCGTTTCGTTACCGCCCATGGCAAGGGGGGCGCCCGGGATCTCGACTGGCCGCTGCTGGCCAAAGATCGGCAGACGCTGGTGTTCTATATGGGACTCTCATCCTGCGCCACTATCCGCGAGCAACTGCTGGCCCATGGCAAGGGGGGCGACACTCCGGTGGCGCTGATCGAGCGCGGCACCCAGCCCTGCCAGCGGGTCATTCGTGGCACTCTCGATGAGCTGCCCGCGCTGGCGGTGGGGGTTGAAAGTCCGGCGCTGATCATGGTGGGATCCGTGGTGACCCTGGCCGACCGGCTCGCCTGGTTTGGCGAGGCCCCGCAGCGCCAGCGAGCCCTCGCCTGAGGGATTCTCGGCAACTCACCATGAGGCCACCAGCAGGTGGCCTCACTTTTACCTCCCTCTTCTCCCATCACGGTCATAACCTGTTGTTTTAAGTCTGGTATCCTATTGGCATTGAGCCCTTGGCTACCATCTCAGGAATTCATCCCATGTCTCTTCCCATCAAGAACAGCGCCCGGCAGCGCGCGGATGACAGATCCCGCATTCTCACCCTGTTGCTGCGCGATGATGCCCTCACCGACAGCCTGCTCGATCCGCAGGTGGTGCAGGATGCCGAGCAGCGCGATCAGACCAGCGAACTCACCGCGCTGGTCAACGGGTTGCCCGCCGCCGACGTCGCCGATGCGCTGGAATCGCTGCCGCCCGATGAGCGTCATGCCCTGTGGGCGCTGGTGGAGGAGGAGAAGCGCGGCCAGATCCTGGTCGAAGCGTCGGAGACGGTGTGGGACAGCCTCATCAGCGGGATGAGCGACAAGGAGCTGCTGCACGCCCTGCGCACCCTGGATATCGACGACCAGATCTATCTGGGCCAGTACCTGCCGCGCAACCTGATGGGGCGGCTGCTCACCTACATGGCCCCCGCCGAGCGGGATCGGGTGCGGGAGGTGATCCGCTACGGCAAGCACACCGTCGGCGCCATGATGGACTTCGAGATCATCACCATCCGCCCCGAGGTGAGTCTGGCCACAGTGCAGCGCTATCTGCGCCTGCGCGGCAAGATCCCCGCCAACACCGACAAGCTGTTCGTCATCGATCGGCGCAACCATTTGCTGGGGGAGCTGGCCCTCACCACTGTGCTGCTGCACAAGCCCGCCACCCTGGTGAGCGATGTGATGGAGCGTGATCCGGTCACCTTCGATCCGGAGGATAACGACGAAGCGGCGGCCCGCACCTTCGAGCGGGATGACCTGCTCTCCGCCGCCGTGGTGGATGGCAAGGGCAAGCTGATGGGCCGCCTCACCGTCGAAGAGGTGGTGGATCTGGTCTATGAGGAGAGTGACACCGACCTGCGCCGGATGGGGGGTATCAGCGAGGATGAAGACGTGTTCGCCCCAGTCTCCAAGGCGGTCAAGACCCGCTGGGCCTGGCTTGCCATCAACCTCTGCACCGCCTTTGTCGCCTCGCGGGTGATCGGCCTGTTCGAGCACACCATCTCCCAACTGGTGGCGCTGGCGGCCCTGATGCCCATCGTCGCCGGGATCGGCGGCAACACCGGCAACCAGACCATCACCATGATAGTGCGGGCGCTGGCGCTGCAGCACATTCAGGCAGGCAACCTCTCCTTCCTGCTGCTACGGGAACTTGGCGTCGCCTTTATCAACGGGCTGGTGTGGGGCGGCACCATGGGCATCGCCACCTATCTGCTCTATCAGGATGCGGCGCTCGGCGCCGTGATGACCCTGGCCATGATGCTCAACCTGCTGGTGGCCGCCCTGATGGGGGTGATTATCCCCATGACCATGACCCGCCTCGGCCGCGACCCGGCAGTCGGTGCCAGCGTGATGATCACCGCCATCACCGATACCGGCGGCTTCTTTATCTTCCTCGGGCTGGCGACCCTGTTCCTGCTGTAAACCGTGCGTTGAAAACAACAAGGGAGCCACTGGCTCCCTTGTTGTTTCAGGCGCGTTTGCCCACCCCTGCCGTTAGCTGTTTATCGCTTGTCAGCGGTGATCAGCAAGCCATTGGTGTCGGGGAAGCCGATGACCAGCGCCTCTTTTTTGGCATCCGTGGTAAAGGTGGTGACATAGGCGACGCGGTTATCCATCGCCCGGGCCAGAGCAGCACTCCAGAGGTTTTCGATCGGCGTGGCTGCAGCGGATTGCTTGAAGTTGCACTTGCCAAACCCAGTCATGGTCAGCTTGCTCAACCCGGCCGTCGCACTCCCCTCGCCCACCAGCGTACAACCTGCCGCCGGAAACTCGATCGCCACCGTCAGCTTGCCGCCGTTGTTGGTGGTATCCACCTTGCCCACCATGTCGCTGCTGAAGCCATCGCTGTCCGTGGCACTCCAGCTGGCCGTGGTCACCGCTTTGGTGGTCAGGGCAGTCACCGCCACATGACCGCTGAAACCGGAATAGATGGGGGAGTTGTCGGAGAACTTGGTGCCGGTGCGGGTGAAATCAAAAACCCAGCGCTTGATCTCCTTGCCCTGCAGATCGATGACCGGCTGATCCTGGAAGGTGATGAGGTTGTGGTCGTTGGTCACCGAGCTGAGCGCCGTGCTGGTGCCGAGCCGTTCGCTGTTGCGGATCAACTGCACCGGGTAGATCCCGTCTTTGTCGGCTTTCTGGTCAGCCTGACCCAGCCACTGGCTGTTGGTCTCGACCTTGCCCACCTGATGATCCACCCAGACACCCCAGTGCTGCACGGTTTCACCCTTCGGGTAGACCAGCGCCAGACCATCCAGATCCTTGATCATGCGCGGCGTCGCCTTGTCGCCGTCGCGGCTCATCAGATTCGCTTGGTAAAGACCCGCCTCCGGCAGAGCCAGCGGCACCCGCTTGGCGATGCTGTTGGCAGCTTTTTCGCTGTCACAGGCAGACAGGGCCGCAGCGCAGGCGATGGCCAGCAGCGCTTTGTTGTGCATTTTCATGAGGTTTTATTCCTTGCTGTCGCTTTGTAATTCTTTAGATGCAATCAATCGCCGCTGAATTTAAGGGAAAGGTCATCTATCAGTCGAATGGAGATCTGTAACCAACCATTACAGCCTCGCAGAAGCGCTTGGCCGCGCCGCTTGCCCCGACCGCACTGCGGTGACTACAGGGTGACTAACGGCGGAAAAGCAGCGAGGGTAGCGACCCGAAAAAACAGATGAAAATCAGAGTCATAAATCTATTAACAGGAGGGTAATTAGCCCGAATTGCCAGCCTGCTCACAATCGGATTCTTTTGCTGTCGATAGAATGCACCACGCTGGCATACCCATAACAAGAGAATCCAACAATGAAAACCACCCTCAAACTGAGCGCGGTGGCAATTATCTTTTTGCTGTCCGGCTGTGACGACAACAACTCTCAGGCCCCCGGTGATCTCACCCTGCGGCTGATCGAAACCTCTGATATCCACTCCAACCTGCTGAGCTACGACTACTACCAGAACAAGCCGGATGCCTCGCTGGGCTTCGCCCGCACCGCTGTGCTGATCCGCAAGGCCCGCGAAGAGAACGCCAACAACTTGCTGATCGACAACGGCGACCTGATCCAGGGCACCCCGCTGGCCGACTATATCCACGACCAGCAGGTCAAGCAGCAGTGGCTGAGCAAGCAGACCCACCCCGCCATCAAGGCGCTCAACACCATGAGCTATGATGTCGGCAACCTGGGCAACCACGAATTCAACTTCGGTCTCGACTTCCTCTCAGAGACCCTAAAAGGGGCCAACTACCCCTACATCAACGCCAACGTCTTCCAGGCCGATGCCTTCAGCCGTGATGGCAAGGGCACCATCGACTGGAGCAAGCAGAAGTTCAAACCCTATGTGGTGCTGGATCGTCAGGTGAAGGATGCCAACGGCAATACCCAGACCATCAAGGTCGGTGTGCTGGGGCTGACGCCGCCCCAGATCACCCAGTGGGACAAGCGCAATCTGGAAGGCAAGGTGGTGGTGGCCGATATGGTCGAGACCGCCGAGCACTATGTACCCGAAATCCGCGCCAAGGGTGCTGACATCGTCGTGGTCGTGGCCCATACCGGCATCATCGGTGACCCGCGCGAACCCATGATGGAGAACGCCGCCCTGCCGCTGGCCAAGGTAAAGGGGGTCGATGCCCTGCTGCTGGGCCACGCCCACCGCACCTTCCCGGGTGACTACCCCAACATGACCGACGTGGACAACGAAAAAGGCACCCTGGCGGGGGTACCGACCGTGATGCCGGGCGTCTGGGGCAACCACCTCGGCATCATCGACCTGCACATGACCTGGAAAGAGGGTCGCTGGGAAGTGGCCTCCAGCCAGTCCCAGCTGCGCAAGATCGACAGCAGCGCCAGCAGCACCGAAGACCAGGCGGTAGTCGATCAGGTCATTGCCGAGCACGAGCAGGCCAACCAGTGGCTGGACGAGCCCCTCAGCAAGATCACCAAGCCGATCCACAGCTTCTTCGCGCTGGTGCAGGATGACCCCTCCATCCAGCTCGTCAGCGACGCCCAGCTGTGGCATGCCAAGAAGCTGCAACAGGATGGTCAGCTCAAGGAGAAATGGCCCATCCTCTCCGCCGCCGCGCCATTCCGTGGCGGTCGCAACGGTCCGACCGACTTCACCTATGTACCGGCTGGCGATATCTCCCTGCGCAACGTGGCCGACCTCTATGTCTACCCCAACACCCTGCAGGTGGTCGCCATCAATGGCGCGACCGTACAGGAGTGGCTGGAGAAGAGCGCCGTCCAGTTCAACAAGATCGATGCCGCCAGCACCGCTACCCAGTGGCTGGTGAACGAGAAGTACCGCACCTACAACTTCGACGTGATCGACGGGGTGAACTATCAGGTCGATGTGACCAAACCCGCCCGTTACGATGTGGATGGCAACAAGGTGAGCGACAGCTATCGCATCACCAACCTCACCTATCAGGGCAAGGCGATCGACCCGGCCCAGATGTTCTACGTGGTGACCAACAACTACCGCGCCAGCGGTGGTGGCAACTTCCCGGGCATCAACGCCAAGGTGATCGTCCATGAAGATCAGTTCGAAACCCGCGAAGTGCTCTCCGAATACCTCAAGGATCTGGCAGAGAAGAATCCGGCCGGTTTCGAGCCTCCAGCAGACAACAACTGGCAGCTGGCTCCCCTGCCCGCCAATCTGGATCTGCGCATCTACAGCTCGCCACGCAGCGAGGCGCAAGCCCTGACCGGTGGCAAGCTGAACTATGTGGAGACCCTGCCGCCCACCGATGCCAAACACCCCGGCTTTGGTGTCTACAAGCTGGTGCTGGTACCCTGAGCCTCAGGGTTAATCCGGCAATAACCTCTGCAACCCCCTCCTGATACGAGGGGGTTTTTGATGGCGCTGGCAGAGGGGTCAGCTCTTGTACGCCAGCCGCTACCTGCGGCAACTCGCGCAGCCCCTTTATCCCTTCACGGCATTGTCACCCTCTATCACACCATCCAGATCCCGGCTGGTCTGCCCTATCCCGCCCATAAAAAACAGGCCCACCGAAGTGGGCCTGCTGTTATCTGTGTGATCGGGAATATTGCGATAAAAGGCGCTACTCCCGCTCCTTCACATAAGGTGTACCAAGCGCCTTCGGTGCCACCGCACGGCCGATAAAACCGGCCAGCAGGAACACGGTCAGGATGTATGGCAGTGCCTCGATGGCCTGCACCGGAATGGCGAAGCCACCGATGCTGACCCCTTGCAGGCGGATGGCGACCGCATCGAGGAAGCCGAACAGCAGGCAGGCTGCCATGGCATTCCAGGGACGCCACTTGCCGAACACCAGCGCCGCCAGCGCCATAAAGCCCTTGCCCGCACTCATGTTGGGGATGAACTGGGCCGTCTGGGCCACCGCCAGATAGGTGCCACCGATACCGGCCAGCAGGCCGCCGATGAGGAGCGCGGTGTAGCGCATCCGCACCACAGAGATACCGGCGGTATCGACCGCTGCGGGCGCCTCGCCCACCGCCCGCAGACGCAGACCGAAGCGGGTACGGAACATCACCCACCAGGCCAGCGGCACGCAGGCGAACGCCACGTACTCCAGCAGGGAGTGGCCGCTCAGCAGCTCGCTGTAGAGCTGGCCGATCACCGGCACATCCCACAGCTCCTTGGCATAGGGCAGATCGATGGGGGCGAAACGGGCATCACCGGAGAGCGCCGGAGTCTGGCCCCCCTGATCGAACCAGTAACGGCCCAGGGTGACGGTCAGACCGGCCGCCAGAATGTTGATGGCCATGCCGCTCACCACCTGATCACCGCGGTGGGTGATGGTGGCAAAGCCGTGCATCAGGGCAAACAGGATGGAGACACCCACCCCGGCACCCAGACCTACCCAGGCAGAACCGGAGACCGCCGCCGCCGCACCACTGGCGAACGCCGCCGCCAGCAGTTTGCCTTCCAGCGCGATGTTGACCACCCCGGAGCGCTCGCAGAACATGCCCGCCATGGCGGCCAGAATCAACGGCGGCGCAGTACGAATGGTCGCATCCAGCATCAGGATCAGAATTTCAAACATGATCAGACTCCTTTAGCTTGCGCGGCTGAGCGGTTGGCAAACGCCAGATAGAGCTGCTCGATGCGCGGACGCATCATGTGCTCAAGGGCGCCACAGAACAGGATCACCAGACCCTGCAACACCACCACGATGTTGCGGTCGACACCGAACTCGAAGCTGAGCTCGGCGCCCCCCTGATAGAGGAAGCCGAACAGCAGGCTGGCGATGATGACGCCCACCGGATGGTTGCGCCCCATCAGCGCCACCGCGATACCGGTGAAGCCGAACCCTTCCACGAAGTTGAGCTTGATCTGGTGCAGCTCACCCTGCAGCACGTTGAGGGCAAAGAAGCCCGACAGCATGCCGGAGATGACCATGGCCAGGATCACCACCTTGGGATAGGAGATACCGGCATAGGCGGAGGCACTTTGGCTGGCGCCGACCGAGCGGATCTCGTAACCCCAGCGAGTGTGCCAGATAAAGACCCACACCAGCGCCGCACAGATCAGCGCCCAGAAGAAGCTGATATTGAGCGGGCTGTTGGGGATCTCCATCCCGAACAGGTTCGCCAGCCCGCTCATCTTGGGCAGCCAGCTTGCTTCGGCAAACACCTTGCTCTCGGTCGCCATCGAGCCGGGCGGCTTGAACACCTCCACCAGCAGATAGGCCATCAGGGAGGCGGCGATGAAGTTGAACATGATGGTGGTGATAACGATATGGCTGCCGCGCTTGGCTTGCAGCCAGGCCGGAATAAAGGCCCAGGCGGCACCGAACAGACCACCGGCAATGATGGAGAGCGGCAACAGCAGGGCAAACGGCAGCACATCGCCGAGCATCAGACAGACCAGACCGACACCGAGACCGCCGATATAGGCCTGACCTTCACCACCGATATTGAACAGACCGGCGTGGAAGGCGACCGCCACCGACAGACCGGTAAAGATAAAGCCGGTTGCGTAGTAGAGGGTGAAGCCGACCCCTTCACCGGTGCCGAACGCGCCGTACCACATGATCTTGGCGGCATCGACCGGGTTGATGTCGAGGTAGTAGAACAGAATGGCCGACACCAGGAAGGCCAGCAGGATGTTGACCGCAGACAAGACGCCCACGGAGACCCAGGCAGGAATACGTACTTGGCTCATCAGTGGGCCTCCTTGGCAACTTCGTCCGGCACTATGTTTGCCATCATCAGACCAATGGTGCGCTCATCCGCCTTGGCACCATCCAGCTCGCCGACGATGCGACCATCGGCAATGACCAGAATCCGGTCTGCGAGGCTCATGATCTCGTCCAGCTCCACCGAGACCAGCAATACCGCCTTGCCCTTGTCGCGCATGGCGATGATCTGCTGGTGGATATACTCGATGGCGCCGATGTCGACCCCGCGGGTCGGCTGGCCGATCAACAGCACATCCGGGTCCTGCTCCACTTCACGGGCGATCACCAGCTTCTGCTGGTTGCCACCGGAGAAGTTGGCGGTCTTGTGATCGGGATGGGGCGGGCGCACGTCCCACTTCTCCATCTTGGCCTGACAATCCTGCTGGATCGCCTCCTTGTTCTGCAGCCACCCCTTGTTGTATTGCGGGCGACGGTGATAACCGAGAATGAAGGCCTCTTTCGCCTCGAAGCGGTTGATCAGCCCCATCTTGTGGCGATCTTCCGGCACATGACCGAGGCCGTAGTTTCGCACCAGCTCGGGATCGGCCGGATGCTCCGCGCTCACCTTGTGCACGCCGCTGCGGCTGCTGATGGTGAAGCCGCCCTTGCTCGGCTTGAGAATACCGCCAAGCAGGCTGAGCAGTTCGGACTGACCGTTGCCGGAGACCCCGGCGATGCCGACCACTTCACCGGCCCGCACCTCGAAGCTGACCGATTTGACCCGCTCCACCTTGCTGGCGTCGAAATAGCTGAGCCCTTCGATCTTCAGCTTGGCTTCACCGGGCTGGGTTGGCCCCTTGTCGACCTTGAGGCGCACCTTGCGGCCCACCATCAGTTCGGCCAGCTGCTCCTTGTCGGTATCCTTGGTGGCGACGTGGGCCACCATCTCACCACGGCGCATGATGGAGACCTGATCGGTAATGGCCAGGATCTCCCGCAGCTTGTGGGTGATAAGGATGATGGTTGCCCCCTGATCCCGCAGCTTTTTCAGCACCTCGAACAGGTGATCCGCCTCTTGCGGGGTCAGTACCCCGGTCGGCTCGTCGAGGATCAGGATGCGGGCGCCGCGATAGAGCGCCTTGAGAATTTCGACCCGCTGTTGCAAGCCAACCGGCAGATCTTCGACCTTCTCGTGCAACGGCACGTCGAGGCCATAATCCCGCGCCAGTTCGCCAAGCAGCTTTTCGGCTGACGCCACGCTCTGCTGAAGGTGCCAGCCGTTCTCAGCGCCGAGGATGACGTTTTCCAATACGGTGAAGTTATTGACCAGCATGAAGTGCTGGTGAACCATGCCCACCCCTGCGGCAATCGCATCTTGTGAGCCATGGGGTTTGAAAGGATTCCCGTCGATCAGCATCTCGCCTTTGTCGGCATGGTAGAAACCATAAATGATGCTCATCAGGGTGGACTTACCGGCGCCATTTTCGCCGACAATGCCGTGGATACTGCCTTTGCGAACCTTAAGGTCGATCAGCTTGTTGGCGTACACTTCGCCGAACCGCTTATCGATACCTCTTAATTCGATGGCATAGCGATCTGTCTGGTCCATGATGCAGCCCTGCGTTTCATGAAATAAGACTAAAAACCGGCCCGTGCGGGCCGGTGGTGCGTTGAGAGTCGTAGCAGCTATCTAATTAGTATTTGCAGGTGTTATCGCTCATGTAGTCATGAACCTTGACCTTGCCAGCGATGATTTCAGCCTTGATGGCATCCACCTTGGCTTTCATTTCCGGGGTGATCAGCTTCTCGTTGTCCTTGTCGAGAGCCCAATCCACACCGCCTTCAGCCAGACCCAGGTTCTTGATACCCGGCTTCCACTCGCCTTTGGCAGCGTCATCCCAGGTCTGGTAAGCGGCCAGACCCACAGACTTGACCATGGAGGTCAACATGGTGCCCGGTTGCAGGTGGTTCTGGTTGGAGTCCACACCAATGGCGAACTTGCCGCTGTCCTTGGCTGCCTGATAGACACCGATACCGGTACCGCCAGCTGCGGCGTAAACCACGTCAGCGCCTTTGGCAAACTGGGACTTGGCCAGCTCGGCACCTTTGGCCGGGTCAGCAAACGCGGCCGGGGTAGAGCCCGCCATGTTTTGGAACACTTCGATCTTCGGATTGACGAACTTGGCACCCTGCTCGTAACCGCACTGGAATTTGCGGATCAGCGGGATATCCATGCCGCCCACGAAGCCGACCTTACCGCTCTTGGAAGCGATGGCAGCCAGTGCACCCACCAGGAAGGAACCTTCATGCTCCTTGAAGATGACGGACTGGACGTTCGGCTTGTCGACCACCATGTCGATGATGGTGAACTGGGTTTTCGGGAATTCGGTCGCAACCTTCTCTACCGCAGAACCCATGTTGAAACCGACCGCCACGATCGGGCCGTTGCCACGGCTGGCCAGACGACGCAGACCCTGCTCGCGCTGGGCTTCGTTCTGGGGTTCAAACTCTTTGACCTTGACGCCCTTGTCCTTGTTGTAGAGCTCGACGCCGTTACGGAACACGGCTTCGTTGAATGATTTGTCATACTTGCCCGCGGTGTCATAAATGACGGCTGGCTCGGAAGCAGCCTGAACAGAGAGAGCAGCGAGAGTGAGGGAGGCCACAGTGGCCAGCTTGAGCACTTTAGTCACGATCGTATCCTTGATTGTTATTAAGTGAGGGAACTTGCTTGCCTGTCAGAGCAGGCTATCTAGCACGCAGGCTTACTCTAAGTCAGCCCCGATGCGGGTCAAGCAAATGATAAGGGAAAAACGTTTGCGTTAACGGTTTGAATTCTAAGCAAATAACCTTATAAGCAGTTGTTTTTTAGCTACTTTTCAGTTTTTTATGCTAACAACCAAAAGACCCAAACGACATTTCTCTTATTGTTCAGCAAGTTACTGTAAACCGTTTTCCCCTCTTATTCATCCAGCCCCCCGGCAAGCCCGTGATCCGGCTCGCAAAATCCCCACAAACCGCGCGAGCAAGGATTGGCTACAGCTGGAAACCTTCCCGTCCCGTTCTCTCTGCGCCAGCCAAAAATGGCCGCACCGGTGCCCCTGCAACCGCCCATCTCGCCTCTCCCCCCGAGTTTGGATTTGGTCTGGCAGGGGGGATGGCCGTATAATCCCCGCCTGTATAAATAAACAGGAGTGGTGATGGACGTTTCAACCCTGCTCGACGGGCTCAACGACAAGCAAAGAGATGCCGTTGCGGCGCCCCGCAGCAACCTGCTGGTGCTGGCCGGTGCCGGTTCGGGCAAGACCCGGGTGCTGGTGCACCGTATCGCCTGGCTGATGCAGGTGGAACGCTGTTCACCCTTCTCCATCATCGCGGTCACCTTTACCAACAAGGCGGCGGCCGAGATGCGCGGCCGGGTCGAAAAAGTGATTGGCGACGGCGTACGCGGCATGTGGATCGGCACCTTCCACGGCATCGCCCACCGTTTGCTGCGGGCCCACCATCTGGATGCGGGCCTGCCGCAGGATTTCCAGATCCTCGACTCCGACGACCAGTACCGGCTGATCCGCCGGGTGCTCAAGGCGCTCAACCTCGACGAGAAGCACTGGGCCCCGCGCGCCGTGATGGGCTACATCAACGGCAAGAAGGACGAGGGGCTGCGCCCCGGCGACATCGACCTCTATGGCGACCCCGTCACCCGCACCTATCAGCAGATCTACAAGACCTATCAGGAGACCTGCGATCGCTCCGGTCTGGTGGACTTCGCAGAACTCTTGCTGCGCGCCCACGAACTGTGGCTCAACAAGCCGCACATCCTCGAACACTACCGCGACCGCTTCCAGAACATTTTGGTGGACGAATTTCAGGATACCAACGGCATCCAGTACGCCTGGCTGCGGATGCTGGCGGGTAACAGCGGCAAGGTGATGATCGTCGGCGACGATGACCAGTCCATCTACGGCTGGCGCGGCGCCAAGATCGAGAACATCCAGCGCTTCCTGACCGACTATCAGGGCGCCGAGACCATCCGCCTCGAGCAGAACTACCGCTCCACCGCCAATATCCTCAAAGCGGCCAACAGCGTCATCGCCAACAACGCCGAGCGCCTTGGCAAGGAGCTGTGGACCGAAGGGGCCGAGGGTGAGCCGATCTCCCTCTACGCCGCCTTCAACGAGGTGGACGAAGCGCGCTTCGTGGTCGGCCGTCTCAAGGATTGGAAGGAAAAGGGCGGCCTCTTGGCCGACTGCGCCATCCTCTATCGCTCCAACGCCCAATCGCGGGTGCTGGAAGAGGCGCTGATGCAGGACGCCATGCCGTATCGCATCTACGGCGGCCTGCGCTTCTTCGAGCGCCAGGAAATCAAAGACGCCATGGCCTACCTGCGCCTTATCAACAATCGCGGCGACGACGCCAGCTTCGAGCGGGTGGTCAACACCCCGACCCGCGGCATCGGCGATCGCACCCTCGAGATCCTGCGCGGCAACGCCCGCGATCAGGGGCTCAACCTGTGGCAATCGGCCAAGGCGCTGCTCAACGACAAGGTGCTGACCGGTCGCGCCGGCAACGCGGTGCGCGGCTTTGTCGAGCTGATCGACGCGCTGGAGGAGCAGGTCGCCATGCTGCCGCTGCACCAGCAGGCGGATATCGCCATCCAGAACTCCGGCCTCAAGGCGATGTATCTGGCGGAAAAGGGCGAGAAATCCCAGGCACGGGTAGAGAACCTGGACGAACTGGTCACCGCCTGCCGCCAGTACCAGCGCCCGGACGAGCTGGAAGATATGAGCGATCTCTCCGCCTTCCTCGCCCACGCGGCGCTGGAGTCCGGCGAGAATCAGGCGGACGAATATGCCGATGCGGTGCAGCTGATGACATTGCACAGCGCCAAGGGGCTGGAGTTCCCGCTGGTGCTGCTGGTCGGCGTCGAAGAAGGGATGTTCCCCAGCCAGCAATCGACCGAGGAGTCGGGCCGGCTGGAGGAGGAGCGCCGCCTCTGTTACGTCGGCATGACCCGCGCCATGGAGAAGCTCTACATCTGTTATGCCGAGAGCCGCCGCATCTACGGCCGCGAGATGTTCCACAAGCCGAGCCGCTTTATCCGCGAGATGCCCGCCGAGTGTCTGGAAGAGATCCGGCTGCGCACTCAGGTCAGCCGCCCCACCCAGTACGGCCGCTTTAGCCAGAACGAGGTGCAGCAGAGCTTCGACGCCAGCGGCATCAAGCTCGGCCAGCGGGTGCTCCATCCTAAATTCGGCGAAGGGGTGGTACTCAACTTCGAAGGGGTCGGCCAGCAGAGCCGGGTGCAGATCCAGTTCGATGACGTCGGCGCCAAATGGCTGGTAACGGCATATGCCAGATTGGAAGCGCTCTGATTTTTCCTGCTCTTGATGCAATCAACCCGGCTTAGGCCGGGTTGATTGCATCATTTATTGAGATGGCTTCATAACTCGCTCATTCGAATACGCTTCGCGATTTACCCAACCCAATGCCCACATCAGAGTAAGATAATGACTGGGACCCCATCCTAAGATACGTTCACAACGGTGCTGAACTGAATAAGGCAGTACAATACAAAGAGGCAGACCAAAAGGAGATCAAAGCAATAACCATCCCCCTTCCACAGAATATCAATGATAAACTTAAACATCAATTTAACATATATCAGAAATGGCCTACACTAATTCACCATTTGGTTCGATTGCCACATTAAAATTATATTTCACTTACTTCCTCCATACTATTTATCTTAGGTGAATATCGTGAGCTATTTATTAAGCCATCGATGCCAATATATATAGGTGAGTCTAATAATGTAAGTAGATTATGTTCTACTAAGTTAGTGACTATCGGATATAACTCCCATACCGGAACACCACAAAGGTCTGCTATATCAATTAATGATCGCATCCCATCCGACCAAGTAAGCAAATCCATCATTACCTTTACTTCCTGACCACTTGATTTGGTTGATAACGTTGGATAAAGTCCTCGCCTTCCTAACTGTGGTTCACAATAAACGTTAACCTTTGGGTAGGTGAAATTTTCAATAGCTTCAATAGCTTTCATTAACGCATTATAGCCACCAGCCAATCCTTCAGGTGTAACCACATGTTCAAGATCATCAAGAGAGGTGTGGTATTCAGCATACTCACCATATTTTGTTCTCATAATTGATGCTATCGGTAAATCAACACCTGGCGCACAATATTGACGCTCATCACTACCTCTATCGGCCCAATTATAACGCTTGAAATTTTCATCTATATTCTTTAAGACATGTAATGCAATAATATCACTAATTGTTTTTCCATTTCTTGAGGGAAGATAAGAATAGCATCTATTATCTCCGACACAGGAGATGTTAAATCCAGCAAAAACGTTAGATTTTAAAGTTATGATATTTTTGCTTAAATATGTTATTGACCCAATGGTTTCTGGTATAAAAACAAATCTATATGTATACTTGTTGTTTTTCCTTTCACTCAACCACTTGGCCAGATATGCCGTGACAGAAATCCCAGACAGTTCATTATTTGCCATAGATGGGTGACAAATGTAGGTTGAAATAAAAACCTCTTTATCTGACTGCCCTCTAATTAATAGCTCACCATAAGTCAACCAACCATTAAATAGCTCAGAGTCTATAACAACATGGTACTCTCCTTCCTCTAACTGCATTCTGTCATTTTGTGAAATACAGAAACCCCACCTCTTTTTGTAATATGATGTGATATATGGTATTGCATTAGGCTGATCAGGGAGAGAATATAGGAATTTATTTAACTCCGATAAATCCATTCGTTTATTAACCGGAATACTATACCCCACTAAATGGAGATTATTTTCACGAAAGTCACATATCTTCTTACCGCTTGGTGTAATGATATATGCCTCGCGAACACGCCATTCTTCGGGGATCGTCCAATCGAAAACTTGCTCCCCCGACGCCACCTCATGCGTCCTGAGATCAGGAATTATATTGGTTAATTCTTTAAGGGTGTTCCTCACACCATCACCAGTAATACTCCTATTAAAATGCCACAGCGACTTGGCAAGAGCATGAATACAATTACCTATCATTACTACCGCTCCTCTATAGAAAATAAGTGGTCACGAGCTTTACCATCGTCTATGAGCTTACTTATATAGTTAAACATATCCGCAGCATTTATTGTTCTTAAGCCACTACCATGCCTGGGCCTGAATCCCTTATAAAGCCCTGCAGACCATAGCAACTCCCCAGCTGGATTCACATTTGTTACAACCCCACGTTCGATATCTCGCACATATAATTTATATTTTTTTCTTGTTGTTTCACCTTGAATGTTCGTGTAGCCTCCAGAAAATTCTTTGAAATATCGATAACTAACCATTTTTACTTCTTCAATATGATGATAAAACGTCATACTGTACTGATCTTCCAAATCTAAAGATGCTATTTTACCACCCATATGCTTTAAAATTCCAAATGGAGAGTCTTCAGCATAACCACTTTCATTATCAACGTTATAAAACAATTTTTGATACTTACCAATAACTGCAAATGAATAAATTGGGTGTCCTGTTCTTATGGCATCTTTATGCTTTCGAGCAACCTCAGTCAATGCTCCCATTTGCGATGGGGTAGTCCTAATATCGAATGGCATGCCTTGTGTAAAATCAAAGTTAAATAATGGCAGCAGCAATGTCCCTTCCTGTCCCAACACATCCAATAGACTATCAAAAATATCGCCAGGAGAAATTGAGGAACCATTTTTTTTATATTCAAGAAGAGTTCTTTTAATATTGCTATGAATAAGAATGGCATCTCCTGGTGCGATTCCAGATTGAAGCCATCTCTGTCTGAGAGAACTGATATGAAACATATTATTGCTCATCAACATTTCCTTTATTCCGACTAGTAATAATCTCAACAACTTATCAGAGATTTATTTTTTCTAATTATACACAACAGGAGCCTCGTTGGAAGCCAACGCGAGTATCAATTATTTTTCGTTAATCACTATTAACTGATATTTCTAATGCTGAAATATATTAAGGTGACTTATACCTTATGGAGGCGTTGTTGCCCAAATCAGCCAGCAAGTCATGACTCCCCCAGCCCTGGGTGACCGCTACACTCGGGACTTTCTGACAGGCAGACCAAGGGTATTCAGCTTGTTTATGGCGCTAACATACGCCATGACTTCTCCCACCCATGACTTCTCCCACTTGGCCGTTGTAGTTACGCAGGCTGATTTTCCCCGCCAGCAACTGCTTGAACCGATACATTGCTGTCTCTGCCAGTGAGCGACAGTGATACCCCGATATCTTCTTCCAGTGCGTTACCCCCTCCTTGCGCATCACCAGCACCGCCTCATTTCTCGGATGTCCCTTGTCCCATAACCCCGCGCTTTTGCGAGGCGGGATACAGGCTGTTGCCCCTTTGCGCAAGATAAGCTGATGGCTGGCTTTGCTGTCGTAGGCGCCATCCGCATAAACACGCCCCAGTTTGCGCCGCAGTGGATTGAGCAGAGTCGGCAACACCTCGACATCATGGACATTTTCCAGCGAGATTTCTGCCGCCACGATATCGTGAGTGGCTGGGTCTACTGCCAGATGCAACTTGCTCCACACTCGCCGTTTCTCGGCGCCGTGTTTTCTGACTTTCCACTCGCCTTCACCAAATACCTTCAG
>NZ_JRJY01000090.1:24852-28524 GCF_000801015.1 Aeromonas sp. ZOR0001
TACACAGCTGTAATCGGGGGCACAAAGCGGTACGTTCATCAACTCGAACAGGGAGTCGAGTAGTCCCTGAGTGGCCCGCAGAGTGAGGTTGAAAATCCCCTTGAGCATTAGGAAGGTGCAGATGGTCTGGTCAGTGTAGAGTTGGCTGCGGCCCCGGCACCCATGATGGTCGTGGTGGAACCAGTTATCCATGGCGTCTGCATCAACCCAGAAGGTGAGGGAACCACGGTTAATCAAAGACTTGTTGTATTGAGGCCAGTTAGTGATGGGGTGAAGCGACGAGCCCATGATGCAGATTTGAAGAGGATGATGGTGATCAGATCACCGAGCCCTCAGTTAGTTCCATTCAAGCTGTATCGATTTGGGCAACAACGCCCCTTATGGAAAATCAGGACCGTAGGTTCGATTAGCGAAGCGTAATCGGACGATCGCGTAATCGGACGTTCACATTGGCATAACCCTTGATAGATTTACTCCAATCCCCCCAACGCCCCATCCACCGACCCACACCAATCCGGCGGATAGACGCCGTTCGCCACGTAACGATGGAAGGTGGAATATGGCCAATCGGCCACCCGGGTAACATGACCATGCTTGAGCGGGTTGATATGGACGTAATCCATATGGTGGCGGTAATCCTGCTCATCCCGGATCAGATGTTCCCAATAATGGCGTTGCCAGATGCCCCGCTCCCCGTGGCGTAACCGGGTCTGGCTGCGCCGCTCGTTCAGCGGCAAGGCGCGGGAAAAGTGGCTTTTGATCAGCCGCCAACGCAGGGGGAAATCGGTGTCCCCCTCCGGCAAAGAGAGAATGCAGTGGAGATGGTCGGGCAACACCACCCATGCATGAATGGCGAAGGGGTGAGCCTGTTGCACCTTGGCAACGCTTTGACGCAGCAGGTCGATCTGCTCCACCAGCAACCGGTTGTTGCGCCGCTCCAGCAGGTTGACGGTAAAGAACCAAGTTCCGCCGGGCCACCATGTCCGCCGCCAGTTGGCCATCCCTTTCCCCTCATCGAGACCGAAAAGCCAAGCATAGCCTTGCCTCACGTCGATCTGCTTGCGGGTCGTGATGGTGCGGATATTCCTGACGCGATCGTCCGATTACGCTTCGCTAATCGAACCTACATGGACAGGAAATCTGGAACACCCACTTTCGGGCAAAGGCGTAACTGGTGGAGCTACGCCTTGTTTTTGGTGGAAGCCTCTGGTCACTTAACCAACTTGCTCTCCATCACCCCTTGTTTGCCCTCCTCTTCACTGACCTGACTCAGCTTGGAGCGAGCCATTAGCAGGCCCATCTTGACCTCCTGCCAGACGTAGTAGTTTTTACCCGCCTCGGTGCTGAGAGTCAGGGTGGCATCGTTCTCCGACTTTGAGGTGATGGTGTGGCTGCCCGGTGTCACCTGCTTGAGGATGTAGGTGTGGGCCACGGTATCGCCGACCGCCATACCGTCCACCAGCAGCGGCATTTTCACCGCCGCACCAAAGGTCTCGTTGCGATAGATATAGAGGTTGGCCGCATCCTTGGGCGCCACAAACTGCTTGGCCTGCGCGTCTGCGGTGGCATCGGCCATGGGTACGGAAGCACAACCGGAAAGCAGCGCCGCCGATAGCAGGGCGGCACCCATCATTATTTGCCTGAACATAGTCGTTATTTTTTAGTGAGTTAACGGGATTTAAAGGTTCGCATGAGCCTGCGCTGGCTGACAATCGCTCAAATCGAGCGGGGTGTGACCCGGTTCAATTTTTCGGCATTTGGTGGGATGAAGAGGGGAAATCAGAAACCCGGCCGCCAGATGGGGCGCGGCGGCCGGGTGAATTGTAAAGAGTAGGGTGACAGGGAAAGGGATCAGCCTAGTCTAATCAACTCGATGGGGGCGTAGCGCTCACCGGAGTTTGCCAGCAGCACGCACTTCTCATGCTCCGCCTGATAGGGGGTCATATTGTCGGTGTGGGCCTCTTTCAGAAAATCGACTGCGCCAGTGGCGGCAATCATGACGCGCTGACCCTGGTTCAGCACATTGCGGTTACGGTCATAGATCTTCATCTCATTCTCCTTTTTTTGTGTCCTGGCGGATGCGCAGGCGTGTGTCCAGGACAACGGCATTCAGCCTACGCCCCTGAAAAAAGGTGATTTATGTCACAGATCAAAAAAGGGGCGATAAGGGACTCACAGGTTCAAAAAGCGAGCAGGGCTGCTTGGCCAGCGGCTGTCGCGCAAAGTAGCGCTGTCCTGCCCTTTTTGTCGCCACGGGCTCGAACCCGGCAGCGGTTGGGGTATATTGGTGGCCGATTAGCCAGTCTCATTCACTGTGGCCGCGCAAGCGAGCCGCTGTTTCAACAAGATGGAGAGTGCTCATGAATCGCGATATCACCGCCCAGTTCATCAAGATGCTGACCAACCTCGACCACTGTCTGGCCAAGGCCGAGGCCCACGCCGCGGCGAAGCAGTTCAACGTGGAGAACTTCTTCGGCGAGCGGCTGATCGTCGATATGCTGCCGCTGTCCAAGCAAGTGCTGATCTGCTGCGATTCGGCCCGCGCCGTGGTGGCCACCGCCAGCCACAGCGAGCTGCCGGTGCTGGGAGATGACCCCAAAACCATGGCCGATCTGCGCGCCCATATCGGCAAGACCATCAGCTATCTGCAAGGCAAGCTGGACGCGGACTACAGCCAGTACGCCAGCGGCCGTTACGTGCCCCACTGGGCGGGCGGCAAGGGGATGGATGGCCATACCTGCGTCCATGAGTACGGCATTCCCAACTTCTACTTCCACCTCACCATGGCCTACGCCCTGCTGCGCCGCGCCGGGGTCGATCTCGGCAAGCGCGACTATCTGGGCGGGCTCAACCTGCAATAAGCGCTGCGCGCCACAGGCGGCAAACAGATAGCAAAAGCCTGCCACGCGGCAGGCTTTTTTATATCGGGTGGCACTGGGCTGGTGCGCAGAAGAGCTGCGCCCTAGAAGGGGCCGTTGCGCTCGCGCAGCTTGTCGGGCAGGCCGTCGTGATCCCCCATGTCGCGCTCGGGCACGTCGTCCCAGTGGCGCTTGCCGATCTGGCGGTTGTACTCGGGGTGCAGGGCATAGTGGATGCGGTTATCGGCGCGATCCCTATCCCCCACGCAGAGCAGCCGCACCGGCTCATCCGTGTTGTTGATAAAGGTGTGGGCCAGCCCGTTACCGGCCTTGAAACCGACCGAGTCGCCCGGTTGCAGGCGATAAAGCACGCCATCGAGCCAGACATCGGGCGTCCCTTCCAGCACATGGACGAACTCGTCTTCGGTCTCTTCGGCATGGGGCCAGCTGGTGCGATGGCCAGGTGCCACCAGCTCGTGGTGAATGCCGATGCGGCTAAAGTCAAAATGCCGACCCAGCGCGCTACCGAGGGACATCTGTTCCTGACTACCGGGATAGCATCCCGGCTCCGGTTCTTGCAGCTCGCGCCAGTGTTTGATGTTGGGGTGACGGGTCATAGCGATTCCTTTTCTATGAGGGGGGTGGTCACGGAAGGGTCATCCTAACTGCCAAAATGTGGGGGAGAAAAGCAGAAATCGGTCGGCCCGTTGCACAGCGGATGGTGTGGCGGCGGACTCGGCAACGGGCTGCTCGCACTGCTGGCAAGGGCTGCGAGCCGTGGCGGCGGCCCGCCAACGGGCCAAAAAAAGAGGGA
>NZ_JRJY01000136.1:0-2993 GCF_000801015.1 Aeromonas sp. ZOR0001
AGTTACTTATTCGTGGGCGGTTACACAATTGGATTTACAGGCTCACTGGCATTAGCCTCAGGCTCCCTTCTTGCTATCTACTCCACTAGAGAGATGTAGATCCGGCTCATTGGTGTGGCGTCACCTCCCCCCCACCATCTGCACTGAAATCTGCCCCCACCCCTATTCCACAATGGTCGATCTCTGCTCTGCTCTGCTCTGCTCTGCTCTGCTCTGCTCTGCTCTGCTCTGCAATGAGTGATGGCAAATCCCGAAGACAAAAAAAGCGCCCTGAGGCGCTTTTTTCATATCAACCGGATGATCAAGCTTTGAACTTGCTGAACACCAGTGAGGCGTTGGTACCACCAAAGCCGAAGCTGTTGGACATGACGGTGTTGAGTTCGGCCGCTTCATACTCACGCACGATGGGCAGACCTTCAGCCTTCTCGTCCAAGGTCTCGATGTTGATGCTGGGGGCGATAAAGCCGTGTTCCATCATCAGCAGGGAGTAGACAGCCTCGTGCACGCCCGCAGCGCCCAGCGCATGGCCGGTCATCGCCTTGGTGGCAGAGATCTTGGGACCGTTGGCGCCAAACAGAGTCTGGATAGCTTCAAGCTCTTTGGTATCACCCACCGGAGTGGAGGTGCCGTGGGTGTTGATGTAATCAACCTTGCCAACACCCTGCATCGCCATCTTCATGCAACGCACCGCACCTTCACCGCTCGGGGCGACCATGTCGTAGCCATCGGAGGTAGCACCGTAACCGGTCAGCTCGGCATAGATGTGAGCGCCACGCGCCAGCGCATGTTCCAGCTCTTCGATCACCAGAATGCCGCCGCCACCGGAGATAACGAAACCGTCGCGGTTCGCATCATAGGTACGGGACGCTTTTTCCGGCGTGTCGTTGTACTTGGTGGAGAGCGCGCCCATGGCGTCAAACTGGATGGTAGAGGACCAGTCCAGCTCTTCACCGCCACCGGCGAAGACCACATCCTGTTTGCCAAGCTGGATCAGCTCAAGCGCGTGACCGATGCAGTGGGCAGAGGTGGCGCAGGCGGAGCTGATGGAGTAATTGACACCCTTGATCTGGAACGGGGTCGCCAGGCAAGCAGAGGTGGTGGAAGACATGGTGCGCGGCACCATGTAAGGGCCCACACGCTTGACCCCTTTCTCACGGGCGATGTCCACAGATTCCGAGGTGTTCTTGCCGGAGGCACCACCTGAACCGACCACCAGGCCGGTACGCTCGTTGGAGACCTGATCTTCCGCCAGACCGGCATCTTCAATGGCCTGCTGCATGGAGAGGTAGGCGTAGGCCGCAGCGTCGCCCATGAAACGCATGACTTTACGGTCGATCAGTTCAGACGGATCGAGTTTGATGTTACCCCAGACACGGCTGCGCAGGTTGTGCTGCTCGAACTGCTCGGAATAGGTGATGCCGGATTTACCTGCTTTCAGGGAGGCCAGCACTTCTTCCTTGTTGTTGCCGATACTGGAGATGACGCCGATACCGGTGATCACTGCTCTTCTCATTAATTCATCTCGTCTGGAAAAACTGGCGCCAAGTCTACCCGCTTTCGGCTGCCAAACTGGTCTGCTTTCACGTAGAATGCCCACGATTTTGTGACGCGAGCCGAGGAAAACGTGAGTCAAACATCCTTACATCATGCCCGATTGGACTGGAATGAAGCGGGAACTCCTGTCTCCAGTGACTTCGGGGATGTGTACTTTTCCAATGATAACGGTCTAGGTGAAACCCGCTACGTCTTTTTGCAGCAAAACCGGCTACCTGCGCGATTTTCGCACCACGATAGTGACAGTTTCGTGATAGGTGAAACAGGTTTCGGCACAGGCCTTAACTTTCTGGCGACAATGCAAGCCTTCCTGGAACAGGCGCCTCAATCCGGCAACGGCTCCCGTCTGAACTTCATCAGTTTCGAGAAATTCCCCCTGACCCGGGACGATCTGCGCAAGGCGCTGGCCGCCTGGCCTGAACTTGGCCACTTGAGTCAGGATCTTATCGCCCAATGGCCGCTGCCGGTCTCCGGTTGCCACCGCCTGCATTTTGCGGGTGGCCGCATTCGCCTCGACCTCTGGTTTGGCGACATCAAGGATATGCTGCCGCAGGTGCCTCACCGGGCAGAAGGTCTGGTGGATGCCTGGTATCTGGATGGTTTCTCCCCGGCCAAGAACCCGGAGATGTGGACACAGGAGCTGTTTGATGGTCTCGCTCGCCTCGCCCGTCCCGATTGCTCTATCGCCACCTTTACCTGTGCCGGTTTTGTCCGTCGCGGCCTGATTGCCGCCGGTTTTGCCATGAAGAAGGTGAAGGGCCACGGTAGCAAGCGGGAGATGCTGGTGGGGGATCGCACCGACAAGCAGCCGCAGCATACCATAGTCCCCTGGTATGCCCGTCCTGCCGGACGCGCTGGCGAGGTGGTGATCATCGGCGGCGGCATCGCCTCGGCCATGACGGCGCTCTCTCTGGTGGAGCGGGGTCGCAAGGTGACGTTGCTGTGTGCAGATGGCGAACCGGCTGCCGGCGCCTCGGGCAATCGTCAGGGGGCCCTCTATCCACTTCTTAACGGCGAGCACGATGCGCTGTCACGCTTCTATTCGCTCGCCTTTGGCTATGCCCGCCAACAGCTGCTGGCGTTGGCCGAACGCCATCCTATCGCTTTCGAATTATGCGGAGTGACCCAGCTCGGCTATGACGACAAATCGGCAGCCAAGCTGGCGAAAATGAGCCAGGGCCCCTTCCCGTCCGAGCTGATGCATCCCCTCTCTACATCAGAGGTAGAGCAGGTGGTTGGCCTGCCCTGTGGCCACAGCGGCGTCAGCTATCCGCTGGGAGGCTGGCTCTGTCCGGCCGATCTCACCCGAGCCGCCCTGAAAGAGGCGCAAGCCAGCGGCCTGCTGCAGGTGGAGTACCACACCCAAGTAAGCGCCATTGCCGAGCAGGCCGATGGCTGGCAAGTAGAAAGCCAGGATGGCCGCCACTGGCAGGCCCCCA
>NZ_JRJY01000136.1:3152-3796 GCF_000801015.1 Aeromonas sp. ZOR0001
CCAGTTGCCAGCACTGCTCCCCTTTGCCGAGCTGCCCCTCTATCCGGTGCGCGGTCAGGTGAGCCATGTGCCAACCACGGCCAGCTTGAGTCAGCTCAAGACCGTGCTCTGCTACGATGGCTACCTCACGCCAATGCATAACGATCAACACTGCATCGGCGCCAGTTATGGCCGCAACCAGAGCAGCCTTGAGTTTCGAGCCGAGGAGCAAATCCAGAATCAGGTGCGGTTGCAAGCCTGCCTGCCGGAGCAAACCTGGCCCGCCGAAGTGTATGTGAGCGGCAACGAGGCGCGCGTAGGGGTGCGTTGCGCCAGTCGGGATCACCTTCCGGTGGTGGGGCCAGTGGCCAGATTGCAAGGTCTGGCGGATCACTATGCGCAGCTGCAGCATGATCAGCACAACGCCCAGCCGCTCCCCCTTCACCCCGGCCTCTATGTGCTGGGGGCGCTCGGCTCTCGGGGCCTCTGCTCGGCGCCGCTCTGTGGTGAGCTGCTCGCCAGCGAGATCTGCGGCGATCCCCTGCCGCTGGCCGCCGATCTGCTGGAAGCGCTCCACCCTGCCCGTTACTGGGTACGCAAGCTGCTCAAAGGCAAGGCGCTGGTCTGAACCGGACTCTGCAAACAAATAGAATGGCCGCCCATCG
>NZ_JRJY01000046.1:0-16026 GCF_000801015.1 Aeromonas sp. ZOR0001
GGGATGATGCCGCTGGTGAACGGCCTCTATGCCACGGCCACCTTGATTGGCGATCGGGTGCAGATTGCGCTGAGCAGCGAGCAGGCGAGGCTGGAGCAGGGCACCATCAGCACGGGACAGAGTGCCACCGAAGTGAGCGGGGCCCCGGGCCAGTGGCTGACGGTGGGAGAGCTTTCGACCAGCTCAGCGGATCAGGGGAGTAGCCTCGGCACCCAGCTACAGGGCGGGCGAGGCAGCCAGAGCGAGCGCCAGACCCTGCAGATCCGGGTCACCCGCCAATAAGCAATTCCCCCTGTTGTGTCATGCCCGACCTTCCGGGAAACTGCTTGCTCGTAAACATGTAGTCAACTGAGCTGGTCGGGTAGGAATCAGAGTCATCATCGAGTCTGGTTGAGACTGAGCGAAAACAGGGAGTCCGGATTGCGCTCAGCCAAGGATGATGGGAAAGCGAGATAAGTTTGAGGCAAACAGCAGCAGATACGAAAAAGCCCAGCCAAAAGGCTGGGCTTTAGAATTTGGCTCCCTCGACAGGACTTGAACCTGTGACATACGGATTAACAGTCCGCCGTTCTACCGACTGAACTACGAGGGAAAAGTGGCTCCTCCTACTGGACTTGAACCAGTGACATACGGATTAACAGTCCGCCGTTCTACCGACTGAACTAAGGAGGAATTGCCTGTCTCGTTAAGACGGGGCGAATATTAATGACCAGGGCGGCGGGTGTCAACCCGCGAATTTCCCGAAAACCGGATTTTCGGACTGTTTGCCCAAAAGTTGTGCTTTGCGGTTTATTTTCAGCACAATCAGTCCCTTGCCATCGCTCCCCCAACCGGCGCAGGGGGCATTGGTTCGGTTCGCATCAACCTGATGATGCCAGCATGATGTCGCGAACGTGCTGGTAAGCCAATAAGACTCAAGTGGTGAACTTTGCAGCTAAATTGGGGAGCTCAATCGTCAACATCGGCGATTTGGCGACAAATAGGCCAAATAATGGGTGTGCGCGTGTTTCATTGATCCTGCCCATCGAAAAAATGGCCCGTCTGGAGTAAGGTTACGCAGGATACCATCGCCGCGTCGACAGCCCTGCCGGCCCTTGATGATGATCGGGCGCCGGATCTCTCCGGCCTTTATCTCCCTCTTCTGGTATTACGATATACATGCACAAGCAAGCCTCTTTAAATAGCGTGAAGCTCGCCATAGCCTTACGCCAGTCCTGTATTGATGAACCCTACAGCATGGCCCGCTTTGGCCGTGATCTTATCGCCGGTGTGACGGTGGGCATCATCGCCATCCCGCTCGCCATGGCGCTGGCCATCGCCAGCGGTGTACCGCCGCAACACGGTCTCTATACCGCCATCATTGCCGGTATCGTGATCGCAGTGACCGGTGGCTCCCGCTACTCCATCTCCGGCCCGACCGCTGCCTTTGTGGTGATCCTCTATCCGGTTGCCCAGCAGTTCGGGGTTGGCGGTCTGTTGATGGCGACGCTCATCTCAGGCCTCTTTCTGGTGGCGATGGGGATGGCCCGTCTTGGCCGCCTTATCGAGTACATTCCTCCGTCAGTGACGCTGGGCTTTACCGGTGGTATCGCCATCGTGATCGCCACCTTGCAGATCAAGGACTTCTTTGGACTGAGCGTGCCCGAGATGCCGGAAACCTATCTGGGCAAGGTCGAAGCGCTGGCCGCCGCCCTGCCAAGCTGGCAGTGGGGCGATACCCTGGTGGGGGTCGCAACGCTGGCCGTGCTGCTGCTCTGGCCGCGCCTGCGTCTGCCGGTGCCCGGCCACCTGCCCGCAGTGCTGGTCGGGGTAGGTCTGGGTTTTGGCCTCCATTACTTTGGGGTGGATGTGGCCACCATCGGCAGCAAGTTCAGCTATACCCTGGCTGATGGCACCCAGGGGATGGGGATCCCGCCCATCGCGCCGACCCTGGTGATGCCCTGGGCCTTGCCCGGATCGGATGGCTTGCCAGTTGAATGGAACCTGGCGGCTGTTGAGCGGCTGCTGCCTGCCGCCTTCTCCATGGCGATGCTGGGGGCGATCGAATCGCTGCTCTGCGCCGTGGTGCTCGATGGGATGACCGGTCGCAAACACAGCTCCAACGCCGAGCTGGTGGGGCAGGGGCTTGGCAACATCTTCGCCCCCTTCTTTGGCGGCATTACCGCTACCGCTGCCATCGCCCGCTCTGCCGCCAACGTGCGTGCCGGCGCTACGTCCCCCATCTCGGGGATCGTCCATGCGCTGGTGGTGCTGGCCGCCATTCTGGTGCTGGCCCCCTGGCTCTCCTGGTTGCCGCTCTCGGCCATGGCTGCCTTGCTGCTCATCGTGGCCTGGAACATGAGTGAAGCGCACAAGGTGGTGGAGCTGATCCGTCGCGCCCCCAAATCCGATGTGCTGGTGCTGCTGGTCTGCCTGTCACTCACCGTCATTTTCGACATGGTCATCGCCATCACCTTCGGGGTGATCCTGGCATCCCTGCTCTTTATGCGCGAAATCGCCAAGATGACCAAACTGCTCGATTTGGCCGAGCACAAGCGCTATGCCCATGAGGTGCCGGACAACGGCCTGCTCTACAAGATCAACGGCCCGCTCTTCTTCGCCGCGGCCGAACGGGTCTTTGCCGAGCTGGAAGCGCAAGTGAAAGGGCACAAGGTGCTGGTGTTGCAGATGGAGGCGGTTTCCATCCTCGATGCGGGCGGTCTGTCTGCCTTCCTCCACTTTGGCAAGCAGATGGCCAAAGCCGGGGTCGAGTTGCGGGTGGCCGAGTTGCAGTTCCAACCGCTCAAGACCCTGGCCCGTGCCAAGGTACGGCCGCAGCCCGGCAAGCTGGAATTTTACGGCTCGCTGGAAGAGGCGCTCAAAGGTGAACATTTGCACGAAGCGGCAGTAAATTGATTGAAAGGGATACGAAACGGCATATTTTTGGTCACTTGGTTCGGATATTGAGCAAACGAACGCAAAAAGTAAAAAATTGCATTGACCAAAAGCCATCGTATCCCTTACATTACGCCCCGTCGCCGCGGCATGGTCCGCCAGTGAATGTGCAGCTCAAGCACATAAAGCAGTGAGCAAAAATTTGGTGAGGTGTCCGAGTGGCTGAAGGAGCACGCCTGGAAAGTGTGTATACGGCAACGTATCGAGGGTTCGAATCCCTCCCTCACCGCCACATTGCAAAGCCCTGATGGAAACATCAGGGCTTTTTGCTATCCGGGTTTTTGCGAGCGCTGTGGGCAAGCCGATGGCGATGGGCGGCGGGCTCGGGTATAGTCCTGCGCCAATGGCGTTATCCTGTTTTGCTGACCCGTCGTGGCCCTGGTGGTGGCGAGGGGCAGGCCCGTGTAAGGAGTGTTATGAAGTTCAGTCCCCTGCTCGATGAGATGATGAAAGCCCTGCAGGTATTGCCGGGAGTGGGGCCCAAGTCTGCCCAGCGGATGGCCTTTACCCTGCTCGAGCGTGAGCGCAGCGGCGGTTTGCGGTTGGCCCAGCTGCTCTCTCGCGCCCTGACCGAGATCGGTCATTGCAGCCACTGCCGCACCTTTACCGAGAACGACCGCTGCGATATCTGCGCCAATCCCAAGCGGGAAGAGAATGGCCTGCTCTGCGTGGTGGAGAGCCCGGCGGACGTGGCGGCCATCGAGCAGACCGGCCAGTTCTCCGGTCGCTACTTTGTGCTGATGGGTCATCTGTCGCCGCTGGACGGCATCGGCCCGGAGGAGCTGGGGCTCGATATTCTCGAGCGCCGTCTAAAGGAAGAGCACATCAGCGAACTGATCCTCGCCACCAATCCGACCATCGAGGGGGATGCCACCGCCTGGTATATCGCCGACATGGCCCGTGCGGCCGGGGTGGAGGTGAGCCGCATCGCCCACGGGGTGCCGGTGGGGGGCGAGCTGGAACTGGTGGATGGCACTACGCTTTCCCACTCCCTGATGGGGCGCCAGCGCCTCAAGTAAGGGGCGGGTGGCGGTAAGTCGCGAAAAACTGAACATAAAATCGGCGGTTACACGCCAACAGGGGGCGAATGAGCAGGATTGCACATTCGCCCCCTTGATATTTGGATCGCTGTCCCCATCTAGGTTGGGCATATGTTCAACCCGATGTTTCTGAGGATTGGTCCATGACCCAAAGTGTTCATGCCGAAACCCACGGCTTTCAGACTGAAGTCAAACAACTGCTGAGCCTGATGGCTCACAGCCTCTACTCCAACAAAGAAGTATTCCTGCGCGAGCTGATCTCCAACGCCTCCGATGCGGCGGACAAGCTGCGCTTCAAGGCGCTTTCCGATGCCTCTTTGTTCGAAAACGACGGCCAGTTGCGTGTGCGTCTGGTGGTGGACAAAGAGAAGCGTACCCTGACCATCTCCGATAACGGGATCGGTATGACCCGTGATCAGGTGATTGAGCATCTGGGTACCATCGCCAAGTCCGGCACCGCAGAATTCTTCAAAAACCTCTCCGGCGATCAGGGTAAGGATTCCCAACTGATCGGTCAGTTCGGGGTCGGTTTCTACTCCGCCTTTATCGTGGCCGACAAGGTGACCGTGGTCTCCCGTGCCGCCGGTACTGCTCCGGAGCAGGGCGTACAGTGGGAATCGGAAGGGGAAGGCTCCTTCACCGTCGCTGACGTGACCAAAGAGGGTCGCGGTACCGATGTCATCCTGCACCTGCGTGCCGAAGAGGACGAGTTCCTCGACGACTGGCGTCTGCGCTCCGTGGTGGGCAAATATTCCGATCACATCAGCGTGCCTGTAGAGATGTACAAAGAGGGCACCCCGGATCGCGAAGAGGATGGTGAGACCATCGTCGGCACCCCGGGCGAGTGGGAGCAGGTCAACCGCGCCACGGCACTGTGGACCCGCAACCCGAAAGATATCAAGGACGAGGAGTATCAGGAGTTCTACAAGCACGTCGCCCACGACTTTGAAGATCCGTTGCTGTGGGGTCACAACCGGGTGGAAGGCGCGCAGGAGTACACCAGCCTGCTCTACGTGCCGGCCCGCGCACCGTTTGACCTCTATAACCGCGAGCAGAAGCACGGCCTGAAGCTCTACGTGCAGCGCGTCTTCATCATGGATGACGCCGAGCAGTTTATGCCGACCTACCTGCGCTTCGTCAAAGGGGTGCTGGACTCCAACGATCTGCCGCTCAACGTTAGCCGTGAAATCCTGCAGGACAACAAGGTGACCGCCTCCCTGCGCAAGGCTTGCTCCAAGCGCGTGCTGACCATGCTCTCCAAGCTGGCGAAAGACGATGCCGAGAAGTACGCCAAGTTCTGGAAAGAGTTCGGTAACGTGCTCAAAGAGGGCCCGGCCGAGGATTACGCCAACCGCGAAGAGATCGCCAAGCTCCTGCGCTTTGCCAGCACCGCTGGCGAGGGCGAAGCCCAGACTGTCTCTCTTGAGGATTACGTTGGCCGCATGAAGGAAGGCCAGCAGAAGATCTACTACATCACCGCTGACTCCTATGCTGCAGCCAAGAACAGCCCGCACCTCGAGATCTTCCGCAAGAAGGGGGTCGAAGTGCTGCTGATGTGGGAGCGTGTGGATGAGTGGCTGATGAGCCACCTGACCGAGTTCGACGGCAAGCAGCTTATCTCCGTCACCCGTGGCGAACTGGATCTCGGCGATCTGGAAGACGAAGCCTCCAAGCAGGCGCAGGAAGAGGCCGAGAAGGCCAACGCCGGTCTGGTGGAGCGGGTCAAGAAGAGCCTGGGCGATGCAGTGAAAGAGGTGCGTGTCACTCACCGTCTGACCGACTCCCCCTCCTGCATCGTCACCGACGCCTACGGTATGAGCACCCAGATGATCAAGCTGATGCGTGCGGCCGGCCAGCCGGTACCGGAGCAGAAGTACATTCTGGAGCTCAACCCTGATCACGCGCTGGTGAAGAAACTCGACACCATTGAAGACGAGGCACTGTTCGGTGAGTGGGTCACCCTGCTGCATGAACAGGCCCAGCTGGCCGAGCAGGGCGGGCTTAACGATCCGGCGAGCTTCGTCTCCCGCATCAACCGTCTGCTGCTGCAAGCCTAAGCAGCAACGCCGGTAACAGAAAGCCCACTGCATGCAGTGGGCTTTTTTGATCCCGCCGTGTGAGCTCGGCGAAACACAGCGGTGAGGGAGGCGGCCAGCGCCTCTCTATTTGCGGTATTCGTTGTTGTAGTTCTGGATGAGACGGCGAGTCACCTCATGCTGGGGATCGGCAAACACCTTGAGAGTCTTGCCGCGCTCCACCACCCGACCTTCGTGCATTACCAGCACCTCGTCACTGATATGGCTGACGATACCCAAATCGTTGGCTACCAGCACATAACTCAGTCCCATGGTCTCCTGCATCTCCAGCAGCAGATTGATGATCTGGGAGCGTACCGAGATATCCAGAGTGGAGAGCGCCTCATCGGCCACCACTATCTTGGGGTTGAGGATCAGCGCCCGCGCCAGCGCCACCCGCTGCTGCTGACCGGAGGAGAGCATCTGCGGATAGAACAGGGCGTGATCCGGCAGCATCCCCACCATACGCAGGGTCTGCACCACTTTCTCGCGGCGCTCCTCCTCGGTCATCTCGGTGTTGAGACGCAGCGGCGTCTCCAGGATCTGGCCGACCCGGATCTTGCGGTTCAGCGAGGTGTTGGGATCCTGAAAAATCATCCGCAGCAGCTTGCAGCGAGTCTGGTAATCGCCATGCACCATCAGCTGGCCGTCGATGGCGATGTCGCCGCTGGTGGGTTCGATCATGCCGGCCAGAATGCGGGCGAGGGTGCTCTTGCCGGAGCCTGCCTCGCCGACGATGGCGAGGGTCTGACCCACTTCGAGATCGAACGAGAGGGGCTTGATCGCCTCCACCGCCTGACGACGGAACAGACCGGTGCGGTTCTGGTAGGTTTTGCTAAGGCCTCTGACCTGCAACAGGGATGGCTCGATCACAAGCGGGGCTCCTTCATGGGGGCATTAACGGTCATCATTTTTTCGGCTCCTCCATGTTCAGCGGGAAGTGGCAGCTGAACTGATGGCCCTTGATCTTGTTCATCAACGGAGTCTGCACGCACTGCTTCTGGGCGTAGGGGCAGCGCGGCCCCAGACGGCAACCGATGGGCAGGTGTTGCAGCGGCGGGATGACGCCGGGCAGGGTTTCGAGGCGCGACTTGTGGCGCACCAGCTTGTCAAAGTCGGGGATCGATTTGAGCAGGGCATCGGTATAGGGGTGATGCGGGGTCTCGAGGATCTGCTCCCGGGTGCCCACTTCCACCATCTGGCCGCAGTACATCACGTTGATGGTATCGGTCAGGTTGGCAATGGCGGCGATGTCGTTACTGATGATCAGGATGGTGGTATTGCCCAGCTTGTTCATCTTGTCCAGCAGTCGCAGGATCTGGGAGTGGGTGGTGGACTCCATGGCGCTGGTGGGCTCGTCGGCTACCAGCAGACGCGGCTGGTTGGCAATGGCCATGGCGATCATCACCTTCTGGCACATGCCATCCGACAGCTCGTGGGGATAGGCGCGCATCACCTTGCGGTGATCCTTGACGCCTACCCGGTGCAGCAGGGCGATGGCCTTCTTCTTGCGCCACTGGAAGCGCTGCCAGAATTGTCCCTCGAACGAATCGGTCGGGATCGCCTCTTCCAGCTGGGTGCCGATCTCCTCGGAGGGGTCGAGACAGCTGATGGGGTCCTGGAAGATCATGGCGATCTCGCGACCCATGATGCGACGGCGCTCCTTGGGAGCCATGGTCAGCAGATCCATGTCGTTGAAGCGCATCCGGTCGGCACGTACCGTCCAGTTGTCCTTCTCGATGCCGACGATCACCTTGGCGATCAGACTCTTGCCGGAGCCGGATTCACCCACCAGACCGCGGATCTCCCCCTCGGTCAGGGTCAGGCTCACCTTGTCCACCGCCTTGACCTTGCCTTGCGGGGTGTCGATCTCGATGGTGAGATTGCGAATGTCGAGCAGCGGCATCAGTCATTCCCCTCTTTGAGTGCTTCACGAATGCCTTCACCAACTAAATTGGTCACCAGCACGCTGAACAGGATGGCGATGCCGGGCAGGGTGACGGTCCAGGGGGCGAGATAGATGAGGTCGCTCGAATCGGCCAGCATGGTGCCCCACTCCGGTTGGGGAGATTGGGCGCCGAGGCCGAGAAAACCGACTGCTGAGATATCGAGAATGGCCGCCGACAAGGTGCGGGTGGTCTGGGCCACCAGGGTTTCGACAATGTTGGGCAAAATAGCCAGACGCATGATCCGGAAGGGAGGCGAGCCATCGAGGCGGCTGGCGGTGATGTACTCCTTCTGCATCTCGGCATGTACTGCGTTGTAGGTGGCCCGGATAAAGGGCGGGATCAACGCCAGGGTAATGGCTATCAGGGTATTGCCAAAACCCGGCCCCATGATGGCAACCATGATGATGGCCATCAGCAGGGAGGGGATGGAGAGCAGGGTATCGAGCAGGTGGTGCAGCACGCTCGATTTAAGCCCCTTGCTCATGCCGCCGAGGATACCGATGGCGGAGCCCACCACCATGGCGATCACCACCACGACCAGCGCATAGCCGAAAGTGAGACGCGCCCCCACCACCAGCCGGGAGAGCATGTCGCGCCCCAGATCGTCGGTGCCGAGGAAGTAGTCGATGTTGCCGGTCGCCGCCCACGAGGGGGCGAGCAGCAGCTTGTCGGTATGCTGTTCATCGATGCCGTAGGGGACGACCAGCGGCCCCACCAGCGTGATGAGCAGCAACAGCAAAAAGCACCAGAGCCCCGCCATCGCCAACGGATTGCGGCTGTAGGAGGCCCACGTCTGCTCAAGGGGCGAGAGGATCTTGAGCTCGGGATAGATGTTCGATTTATCTTGCATAGGATACCTGGCTCCTGGTCACGCCATGAGCGCGTTCAATCTTGTTTGGCATACAACTCTTTGCGCCGTGCCGGATAGATAAGGGTGGTCAGCAACTCGGTGCTGACGCTGGTCAGGATCACGAAACTGGCCACCACCAGGGTCGCGCCGCGAATGGCGGCGTAATCCTGCAGGGCGATGCTGCTGATAAGCCAGCGGCCGATCCCGTGCCACTCGAACACCACCTCGGTGATCATGGCGGAGGTGAGCACGCTACCCAGTTGCAGACCCAGCAGCGGCAGTACCGGCGGCAGGGCGTTCTTCAGACCATGGCGCCAGACGATCTGCGCCTTGGAAAGGCCCCGGCTCGCCGCCGCCTTGATGTAGTTCTGCTTCATCACGTCGATGAGGGAACTGCGCACATGGCGGATCACCTCGGTAGTGGGCACCACCGCCAGCACCAGTGACGGAAGGATCAGGTGGCGCAGGGCATCGTGCAGCGCCGCTTGCCGCCAGGGTTCGTTGCTGAGCAGCACATCGATCACCGCGATGCCCGTGATGGGGGGCACGTCGTAGAGCAGGCTGATCTGCCCGGAGGCTGGCAACCAGCCGAGATCCAGCGAAAAGAGCATTACCACCAGCAGCGCCAGCCAGAACACCGGCACCGCATAGCCGATAAGACCGGCAGTCATGATGGAGAGATCCAGCGTCTTGCCCTGTGACAGGGCCGCCAGGGTGCCGAGGGGAATGCCCACCAGCAGCGAGATGGCGAACGCCGCCAGACAGAGGATCAGGGTCGCCGGGAAGTAGTGACGGATCTCGTCCAGCACCGGCAGCCCGGAGACGCTGGAGAGCCCCAGGTCACCTGCGAAAATGCGGCGCAGGAAGTCGGGATAGCCGCTCCAGAAGCTGAGCTGATGGCCGATCAGCCGATAGTCCAGCAGATAGGCGACAAAGGTCAGCGCCAGCAGAGTGATAAGCAGCAGGTTGATGCGGCGCAAGGTGTATAGAAGCATGCTTACTCCCTGTGAGCCTGGTTGAAGGAGGTGCCGCCAAAGGGCATCAGCGTCAGCCCCTCGATGTCGCTGCGGCTGACCTGGGTACGCAAGGCGTGCGCCAGCGGGATCAGCGGCAGCTGTTCGTTAAGCAGGGTCTGGGCATAGTAGTAGTTACGCAGCCGGAACGAGAGCTGGGGCGTGGTGACCGCATCATCCAGCAACTGATCGAAGGCCGGGCTGCACCAGCGGCTGTAGTTGTTGCCGCGCTCCACTGCCGAGCAGCTCAGCAGCTGGCGGAAGAAGTTGTCCGGATCGGCGTTGTCGGCAATCCAGCCGGAGAGCAGGCTGTCGTACTGCCCCTTGGTGAGGCGGCCTTCGATCACCGGCCACTCCCGTTGCACGATCTTGAGCTTGATCCCGACCTTGGCCAGATCGCTGCGGATCAGCTGGGCGGTCTTGACCGCATCCGGGTTGTAGGGGCGGGCGTCCGGCTGTACCAGCACCTGCATCTCGAACCCTTTCTCCAGACCCGCCTCCTTGAGCAGCTGGCGTGCCCGTTTCAGATCGGGTTTGCGCTCGGGCAGGCTGGGGTTGTACCCCCATGAGAGGGTCGGCAGCAGGCTGTTGGCGGGCAGACCGGTATCGAAATAGACCGCCTGCAGCAGGTTGTCGATATTGATGGCGCTGGCAATGGCCTGCCGCACCTTGACGTTGTTGAACGGCGGCTTGCGGGTATTGAGGGCCAAAAAGGCGACGTTCATCCCCGACTGGACCGAGAGGCTCAGCGCCGGATTTTGCTTGATCACCGAGAGCTGGCTGGCGGAAGGGGTGCTCATCACGTCGCACTCGCCGGTCAGCAGCTTGGCCAGCCGTTTGGCGGATTTGGGGGTGATGTCGTAGACCAGCTGTTCAATCTTGGCATCGCCGCCCCAATAGCCGGGGTGGCGCAGATAGCGGATGAACTCGTTGTGGCGATACTCCTTGAAGCTGAACGGTCCGGTGCCGATGGGGCGGCTATCCAGCAGGGCTGGCGTGCCCGCCTGCAACATCTGCTCGGCGTATTCGGCGGAGAGGATCACCGCATAGTCGCTGGCCAGAGTGGCGAGGAAGGAGGCGTTCGGCTGGTTCAGCTCGAACACTACCGTCTGCGGCCCCTTCTTGCTCACCCGCTTGATCAGCAGATCTTGCCCCAGGCTGTAGAAGTAGGGGTAATCGCCCCCGGACACATTGTGATAGGGGTGCTGCTCGTCCAGCTGGCGGGCATAGGTGAAGACCACGTCATCGGCATTGAAAGTGCGGGTGGGCTTGAACCAGGGGGTATGGTGAAACGTCACCCCTTTGCGCAGGGTCAGGGTATAGGTGAGGCCATCCTCGCTGACATGCCAGTTGGTGGCGAGCGCCGGCTCCAGCGCCAGGGTGTTGGGGTTCACCTCCAGCAGGCGGTCGTAGAGCGGACGGGCACTGGCATCCAGTGTCACCCCGGAGTTGGAAACATGGGGATTGAAGGAGAGGGGGGATCCCTCAGCACAATAGATGAGTCCGGTTTTGGAGGCCTCGGGTTGCTTCTGGCAGCCGGTGACCAGCACCAGCAGACCCAGCAGCAAGGGTGTGAGCATTCTCATTGTTGAACCATGTTCTTATAGGGGTTTTGTACGCACGTTTTGATACAAATGTGCCAGCGCGAAGGCTGGCGTGTTGCTGGAGTCGGCATCAACCGCGCTCCTTCACTCTTGTTCTGCATCGTTATCGCCATCCAGCAGCTGATATTTGCGTAGCATGCCACGGAACTGGTGATAGCTTAAGGCCAGCAGTTGAGCGGCTTTGCGCTGATTATACTGGGATTGCTGCATCGCTTGCTTGAGTAAATTAATCTCGTACTCCGCCACCGCCTGCTTGAGATCGAGCGGCAAGGCGAGGGGGGATGCAGATTGTACCTCGCTTCGGGCCTCTTGCGCAGGTTGCGTGACCTGTGGTCGCCAGGGGGAATCAAACGGGTTGAGCACCAGGGTCGAGAGCGGCAGCTGGGGATTGCCCTGACGATAGATACTGCGCTCCACCACGTTCTTCAGCTCTCTCACATTGCCCGGCCAGTGGTAATCCAGCAGCAACTGGGTCGCCTTGCGCGAGAAACCGGCAAACAGCGGATAGCCCAGCTCCCGGGTCATGCTGTGGGCGAAGTGCTCCGCCAGCATCAGGATATCTTCCCGCCGCTCCCGCAAAGGGGGGAGGGTGATCACATCAAACGCGAGCCGGTCGAGCAGATCGTGGCGAAACTGCCCCTTGTCGGCCAGCGCAGGGAGATCCTCGTTGGTGGCGCAGACCAGTCGCACATCCACCTTGAGGGGCTTGGCCCCACCCACTCGCTCGAACTCGCCATACTCGATGACCCGCAGCAACTTCTCCTGCACCCTGGCGCTGGTGGTGGCCAGCTCGTCGAGGAAGAGGGTGCCGCCATCGGCCCGCTCGAAGCGGCCCTGATGGCGCTTGGCCGCGCCGGTAAACGATCCCGCTTCATGACCGAACAGCTCGGTTTCCAGCAGGCTCTCGCTCAGGGTGGCGCAGTTGATGGTGACAAAGCTTTGATCCCAGCGCGCCGAGAGATAATGTAGGCGGTGGGCGATCAGCTCCTTGCCCGTCCCACGCTCACCGATGATCAGCACGGGTTTGCGCAGCGGGGCGAGCCGTGAGGCCTGCTCAATGATCTCGAGAAATGCGTTGGATTCCCCCAGCAGGCTTTCCGTGGCCGTGGTCATAGTGATCCCTGTCAGTTGTAAAAGCTGGTCAATCTTACCAAAAGTTGGTGATTTTAATCATCACTTGCGTGAGGCATCTTGCAATCCGGCTATTCTGCCCCATATAAATCAACAAGTTAAATTTTGTTCCAGATTGGCACACAAGTTGCCATTCTCAATGGAGAAACAACGCCATGCCAATAACAGGAGTGCAATCATGAGTATTTTTTCCCGTCTGGCCGACATCATCAATTCCAACCTGACGGCCCTGCTCGACAAGGCAGAAGATCCCCAGAAGATGGTGCGCCTGATCATCCAGGAGATGGAGGACGAGCTGGTCAAGGAGCGCTCCAATCTGGCCCGCTTCCTCGCCAGCCAGAAAGAGATTGGTCGTCAGGTCGCCCGTCATCAGGAGCGGGTCGACGAGTGGCAAGCCAAGGCCGAGCTGGCCCTGACCAAGGGACGTGAAGATCTGGCCCGCGCCGCCCTTATCGAGAAGAAGAAACAGACCGAGTTGTCAGAGACCCTCTACCGCGAGCAGCAAGCGGTCGACAGCGGTATCGAGAAGCTGGGTGAGGAGATCCGTCAGCTCGAAGCCAAGCTGGAAGATGCCCGCGCCCGTCAAAAGGCGATGGCCATTCGCACCGAAGCGGCCAGCAGCCGTCTCAATGTGCAGAGCCAGGTAGCCCGTGGCGAGAGCCAGGCGGTGGTGAGCAAGTTTGAGCGGATGGAGCGTCGCATCGACGAAATGGAAGCGCGCGCCGATCTGGGTCAGTCCGACAAGGCGCTGGCGCAGCAGTTTGCCGAGCTGGAAGTGGACGATCAGATAAGTCGTGAGCTGGAAGCCATGCGCCAGAAGCTGGGCCAGGGCGACAGCAAAAGCGAAGGCAAACAGGGGGAGTAACAGATGGAAGATCTGCTGGGCGTATTGATGGTTCCCATGGTGGTCTTCATGGTGGTGGTGGCTCCCATCTGGCTGGTGCTGCACTATCGTGCCAAGGGGCGGATTGGCGCCGGTCTTGCCGATAGCGAGCGGGAACAGCTGCAAGGGCTGCTGGCTCGCACCGAGAAGATGCAGGAGCGAGTGGGCGCGCTGGAGTCGATTCTGGATGCGGAAGTACCCGGTTGGAGGAACAAGGTATGAGCAGTGTCAGTCGTGAAGGGCGTAACCTCTATCGTGATCCCCAGCGTGGCAAGATAGCCGGGATCTGTGCCGGTTTGGCTGAGTATTTCGGGGTGGAGACCTGGATCGTGCGGCTGCTCGCCATCAGTGGCCTTATCTTCGCCGGTTTCATTACCTTCACCGCCTATATCGCTGCCTGGTTCCTGCTCGACAAAAAGCCGGTCACCCTCTATTCGCAAGAGGATGCCGACTTTGCCGAGGTGCGGATGAAAGCGCGCAGCTGGCAGGCGGGGATCACCCCTCATCAGGCGCTGGGCCGCATCGCGCAGGAACTTGACGCGCTGGAGCCCAGAGTTCAGCGGATCGAGAAGCTGGTGACCTCCAGGGAGTTCACCCTGCAGCGGGAGTTTCGCAAGCTGTAGTGCTTGCTGAAGCCCCCATGTCGATGGCGGCGCCTCCCGTGATGCGCCACCATCGACACCAGCTATCCAGATGCAACCACCAAGGGAGAACGGGTCAAGCCTTGATACTCAATAAACTGGAACAGAAGTTGACTCGCCTGCAACACAAGGCGAACGACGTGGTGAACCGGGTGCGGGATCGCCATATTCGGCTGGCGGTGACCGGCCTCTCTCGCAGCGGCAAAACCGCCTTTATCACGGCGCTGGTCAACCAGCTGGAACACGCGGCCATCGATGGCCGTTTGCCGTTGTGGGATGCCCTGCGTCAGGGGCGCATCCTCGGCGCCCGCCGGGTGCCGCAGCTCAATGCCCACATCCCCACCTTTGCCTACGAGCGTGGCCTCGACTCCCTGTTTGGCGATCCACCTGCCTGGCCCGAGCCCACCCGCGGCGTGGCCGAGGTGCGTCTCGAAATTCGCTATCGCACCCGTCATCCCCTGCGCAAGCATCTGGGGGAGATCTCCACCCTATACGTGGATCTGGTGGACTACCCCGGGGAGTGGCTGCTCGACTTGCCGCTGCTGGAGATGAGCTACGAGCAGTGGAGCGAACAGGTGCGCGAGCAGCTTCGTCGCCCAGAGCTGCAGGCACTTGCCGCCAGCTGGCTGACACCCGGGTGGCAGGTCGATCAGCGCTTCGAAGAGCGGCCGGTGGCTGAGCTTGCCGAGCGCTACACCGCCTATCTGCATGCCTGCAAACAGGAGTTGGGATTGCACCTTATTCAACCCGGTCGCTTCGTGTTGCCGGGGGAGTATGCCGGTGCCCCCATGCTGCAGTTTGTCCCCTGGGTGTGGGAGAAGCCTGACAGCGAGCCCGCCGATGGCACTCTTTACGCCACTCTCAAGCAGCGCTTCGAGCAGTACAAGCAGCATCTGGTGCAGGGTTTTTATGAGCAGCACTTTGCCGGCTTTGATCGCCAGATCGTGCTGGTGGATTGCCTGCAGCCCCTCAACGCCGGGGCAGCCAGCTTTGGCGACATGCAGCAGGCCATCGCCCGCATCATGGAGAGCTTTGCCTACGGCAAGAGTAACTGGTGGCGGCGGCTCTTCTCGCCCCGCATCGACAAGCTGCTGTTTGTGGCGAGCAAGGCCGATCACGTCACCCCCGAACAGCATGCGCCCATGGTCTCCCTGCTCCAGCATCTGGTGCGCAGTGGCCGCGGGCAGGCCCGTTTTGAGGGGATCACCACTGAGTGTCTGGCGCTCGCCGCCATCAAGGCGACCGAAGTGGGCAAGGGGGTGGCCAATGGCCGCGAGTTCCCCGCCATCCGCGGCACCAGCCTGAGCGGTGAGCCGCTGCTGCTGTTCCCCGGGGAGGTGCCGCCTCATATTCCGCCTGTGCAGTGGTGGAACAGTCAGGGCTTTGATTTTCAGGCGTTTCGCCCCATGCCCATGAGCGCCCATCAGGCGTTGCCCCATATCCGGCTCGATGCGGCGCTGGAGTTTCTGCTCGGGGATCACCTCGAATAACGGTGTGCGGTCTTGGCACCTGAGCCGAAGGCTGCGCACAGGAGAACAATGCGATGAACGATCAGATAAAAGAGCGGCCACCACTGCAGGGCAAGGTGATCCTTGAGCCTGCCATGACGGTGGCCAGTGACGAGCGACCGCCCGCACCAGCCCAGCGGCTGGAGGAGGCGAGTTTCGAGCGCCTCGACGAGCTGGACGAGTTCACCGAGGTGGAGAGCGCCTTCGTCAGCAAACCGCGCCGCCGCCATCGGCTGCTGGCGTGGGGGCTGGGGGCAGTCGGTCTGCTCTCGTTGGGCCAGTATGGCGCCTTTCTTTACGATCAATTTCTCACCACTCCGCTCTGGGGCAGCGCCTGGCTGGCGGCCTCGGCGCTGGTGGCGGCGGGGACCGCCAGAGTGGTGGGGCGCGAGTGGCTG
>NZ_JRJY01000046.1:16145-35061 GCF_000801015.1 Aeromonas sp. ZOR0001
GGCTGCGACTGCGCACTCTCAAGCGGCGTCAGGATGTACGCTCGCGAGCAGAAGGTCTGCTTGCTCATCAGGGAGTCGGGCAGGGGCAGGCCTTTTGCGAAGGGTTGGCGGTCAAAAGTGGCGACAAGGGGCGCGAGGGGTATCAAACCTGGCTGGCCCAGCTCGATGAGAGCCACAGCGATCGGGAGGTGCTGACCCTCTATAGCCAGCTGGTACTCGGCGAGCGCGACAAGCTGGCGCAGGCGCGGGTGGCCAAGTGGTCGGGGGAGGCCGCGGTGCTGGTGGCGCTGAGCCCGCTCGCCACCGTCGACATGATGCTGATGCTGTGGCGCAACCTGCGGATGATAGAGGACATCGCTGATGTCTATGCCATCGAGCTTGGCTACTGGAGCCGCATTCGCCTCATTCGTCAGGTGTTTCGCAACATGCTCTACGCCGGTGCCACCGAGCTGGTGACCGAGGTGGGGATGGACTTGCTGGGGGCCGAGCTTACCGCCAAGCTCTCCGCCCGCGCCGCCCAAGGGGTGGGGGCCGGACTGCTCACCGCTCGCCTTGGCCTGCGCACCATAGAGGCGTGCCGCCCGCTGCCCTGGTGTGCGGACGAGAAACCCAAACTCGGCGAGCTGCGCAAGCGGCTGATCGGCCAGCTGGCGGGGTACCTCAACAAATCCTGATAGCCCTGTCTGCACCTTGCTGCGATGATCCATGCCCCTGTCGTGCTCGCCAAGCCACAGGGGCATGGTTTTAATCGGCAGATCATTGAGTTGGCAGCAGAGTCCTGCTTTGGCGGGGCGCCCGTTTACGGTTAAGCTGGCAGTCAATCTTACCAATCACACTCATCGTACCAATCGGCAAGGATGCCCGATGAACTTTACCTTTCGCCAGATCCGTTATTTTGTGGCCGTGGCTGACAGCTTCTCAGTGAGTCGCGCCGCCGCCGAGCTGCATATCTCCCAGTCGGCGGTCACCAGCGCCATTCGCGAGTTGGAGACCGAGCTCGGCGCCCCGCTATTCGAGCGCAATCCGCGCGGCGTCACCCTCACCACCCAGGGCCACCAGTTTTTGCTCCACGCCCGCCGCATTCTCGGCGCCATGACCGAGGCGAGCCACTCCCTCAAAGCGGTGGCCCAGCAGGATCAGGGGCGACTCACTATCGGCGTGACCACCTTGGTGGCGGGTTACTACCTCTCAGAGGCGCTCGGCCGTTTTCGCCGCGCCTTTCCGGCGGTACAGATCGAGGTGAAGGAGGATGAACAGCCTTTTCTGGAGCACCAGATCGTCAACGGCGAGGTGGATGTGGGGATCCTGATGACCAACCGCACCATCCGGCAAGAGGCGTTTGATACCGAATTGCTGACCCGTTCGCCGCTGCGGCTCTGGCTGGCCGCCAACCACCCGCTCTGCGCCGAGTCGACCCTCTCGCTCACCGCGCTGGGGGAGGAGCCGATGATCTCGCTGACCGCCGATCAGCTCGATCAGATCATCGGTGGCGGCCTGCGTCGCTACGGCATCTCCCCCCGTATCGTGCTGCGCACTGCGTCGGTGGAGGCTGTGCGCAGTCTGGTGGCGAGCCAGCTCGGGGTCGCCCTGTTGCCCGATTTTGCCTATCGCCCCTGGTCGCTGGAGCAGGAGCGGGTCGAGGCGCGCGCCATCAAGGAGCCCATTCCCGCCATCGATATCGGGCTGGTGTGGCGCCGTGGTTCTCGGCTGGATTGGACGGCGAGGGAATTTATCGATATTGCGCGGGATCAGAGCCGGTTGCGGGCCCGTCAGGCGCTCCCTCGCTAGCCATCTCTTGCGGGGTAGCCACCAAAAATCAGATTCATCTGCACTCGATATCGATTTAGCTGATACCTGAGCCATCAAAAATTGAAATATTCATCGTATTGCCACTCCCCTAAGCTCATTGCTGGTTAACAGGATGTTAACGCCCATGGTGGCGTTCCTTCACCTGATGCAAGTCAACACAATGCAAGGAGTGCATGATGAAATTGACCCCTCTGATGCTGGCTCTTGTGCCGGCGCTGCTGGCAGGCCAGACCCAGGCTGCCCCGACCGAGCTCGGCAAGGGTGAAAGCCAGCTCAATATCGTGGCCTGGGCTGGCTACGTTGAGCGTGGCGAGACCGACAAGAACTACGACTGGGTAACCGGCTTCGAGAAAGAGACCGGCTGCAAGGTGAACGTCAAGACGGCGGCCACCTCGGACGAGATGGTGGCGTTGATGAACGAGGGGGGCTTCGATCTGGTGACCGCCTCCGGCGATGCCAGTCTGCGTCTGATTGCCGGTGGCAAGGTGCAGGCGCTCAATCTGGCGCTCATCCCGAGCTACAGCAAGATTGATCCCCGGCTGCAAAATGCCCCTTGGCACACTGTGGATGGCAAGCACTACGGCGTGCCCTACCAGTGGGGCGGCAATATCCTGATGTACAACACCAAGGTGTTCCCCAAGGCACCGGACTCCTGGAACGTGGTGTTCGAGGAGCAGACCCTGGCGGATGGCAAGTCCAACAAGGGGCGGGTGCAGGCCTTTGACGGCCCGATCCACATCGCCGATGCCGCCCTCTATCTGATGACCCATCAGCCCGCCCTGGGCATCAAGGATCCTTACGAGCTGAACGAGGATCAGTACAAGGCCTCCCTCGATCTGCTGCGCAAGCAGCGCCAGCTGGTGGGACGCTACTGGCATGATGCCTTCGTCCAGATCGATGACTTCAAGAACGAAGGGGTGGTTGCGTCAGGCTCCTGGCCGTTCCAGGCCAACGCCCTGATCGCCGACAAGCAGCCCATCGCCACCACTGTGCCGAAAGAGGGCGTGACCGGTTGGGCCGATACCAGCATGGTGCACAGCGATGCCAAGAACCTCACCTGCGCTTACAAGTGGCTGGAGCACTCTCTGAGCAACAAGCTGCAGGGGGATCTCGCCGCCTGGTTTGGCTCGGTGCCTGTGGTACCTGCCGCCTGTGAGGGCAATGCCCTGCTGGGCCCGACCGGGTGCAAAACCAACGGTATCGACAACTTCGATCGGGTTCGCTTCTGGCGCACTCCGGTCTCCCAGTGCAAGAGCCAGGGAACTTGCGTGCCCTATTACCGCTGGGTCTCCGACTATATCGCCATTCTGGGCGGTCGCTAAGGCGGCGTGAGCAAGGTGGTCGCCCCGGTTGCCACCTTGCCAACGGCAGGGGAGCTGCGCCTCCTCTGCACGACTGCCGAGAGCGGATAATCAAGCGGGCCGGACAGGAGTCCGGCCAATCCCAGTACAGACAAGGACGCCCCATGAACGCCGTACAATTTGACCGGGTCAGTCGCCACTATGGCGAGGTGAAGGCGGTCGACGACATCTCTTTCCAGATCCCCTCCGGGGAATTCTTTACCCTGCTGGGGCCGAGCGGTTCCGGCAAGACCACCTGCCTGCGGATGATAGCGGGCTTTGAGTACCCGAGCGACGGGGAGATCCGCCTGTTTGGCGAACCCTGCTCCACCGTGCCCCCCTACGATCGCAACCTCAATACCGTGTTTCAGGACTACGCCCTGTTTCCCAACATGGATGTGCGCGACAACATCGGCTATGGCCTGATGCTCAAGGGGGTCGCCAAGGCACAGCGTTACCGCAAGGTGGACGAGATGCTGGAGCTGGTGCGACTGCCTGGGGTCGGCAAGCGCCGCCCAAGCCAGCTCTCCGGCGGCCAGCGCCAGCGCATCGCCATCGCCCGGGCGCTTATCAACCAGCCACGCATCCTGCTGCTGGACGAGCCGCTGGGGGCCCTCGATCTCAAGTTGCGCGAGCAGATGCAGCTTGAGCTCAAGGCGTTGCAACGCCAGTTGGGCATCACCTTTATCTTCGTCACCCACGATCAGCAGGAGGCGCTCTCAATGAGCGACCGGATCTGCATCTTCAGTCAGGGCAAGATCGAGCAGATTGCCGCCCCCGATACCATCTACGACGCTCCGGCGACGCCGTTTGTGGCCCGCTTCGTTGGCACCGTCAATCTGTTCGAAGGGGAGCAGGCCAGACGGCTGTGCGGCGACGGCAGCCAGATGATGGTGCGCCCGGAGCGGATCCGGCTCGCTGAGGCGGGTGTGCCGGGCTGGTCGGGAGAGATCCGCGAGGTGGAGTATCTGGGTCCCTTCGTCCGTTATCGGGTTGATCTCGGGGAGCAGCTCGAGATCATCGTCAACCACCCCAATGAGGGGCAGGCCCGTCTGGCCCGTGGCAGCAGGGTCAGCCTCAGCTGGCCGGAGCAGGCCATCCATCGCCTGAGCGGCGCCCATCAGGGGGCGCAGCCATGAGTGCCCCTCACAGTGCGAGTCTTGCCATGAACCATCAGCCCGAACCTGCCCGTTTCAGGCCGCTGCGGCGCCTCTCGACCCTGCTCTATGGTCGGCCCGGCCTGCTGCTGGCGATCCTGCTGGGGCCGCCGCTGCTGTGGCTCGGCATCATCTATGTCGGCTCCTTGCTGATGCTGCTTTCCAACTCCCTGTTCGGGCTGGACGAGTTCAGCGGTCAGGTGCGCCACGAGCTGGGGCTGCAAAACTTCGTCGCCCTGCTGCGACCGGAGAATCTGGATGTGATCGGCCGCACCGTCGGCATGTCGCTGCTGGTGACTCTGGCCTGCGCCCTGCTCGGTTTTCCGGTTGCCTACTACATGGCACGCTACACCAGTGGCAAGACCCGGGCGCTGTTCTATGTGGGGATCATGCTGCCGCTCTGGTCCAGCTATCTGGTGCGGGTCTACGCCTGGAAGCTGATCTTGGCCAAGGAGGGGGTAGTGAGCTGGCTGGCGGACAGCATGGGGTTGGAGTGGCTGCTCGATGCCATCCTCTCCCTGCCGGTGATCGGTGGCCCGTCGCTCTCCTTCTCGCGGCTCGGCACCTTTATCGTGTTCGTCTATGTCTGGCTGCCCTTCATGATCCTGCCCATTCAGGCGGCGGTGGAGCGTATACCGCGATCCCTCTTGGAGGCGAGCAGCGATCTGGGGGCGACACCCGCCCAGACCTTTCGCAACCTGATCCTGCCGCTGGCGTTGCCCGGTGTGGTGGCGGGCTCCATCTTCACCTTCTCGCTGACCCTCGGTGATTACATCATCCCCGGCATCATTGGCAACTCGACCATGTATATCGGTCAGGTGGTCTACATGCAGCAGGGGACGGCGGGCAACTTGCCCTTTGCCGCCGCCTTCTCGCTGGTGCCGATCCTTATCATCGCCATCTATCTGGCGATTGCGAAACGACTGGGGGCTTTTGATGCGCTTTGACCATCTCGCTCTGAACCGGCAGCAAGGAGGCCGTCATGTCAGCTAGCTCAGTGAGCAGTCAGGGACAGCGCCCTTCGGGCCTGCTCAAGTACGCCGCCATCGGCGGGCTCTTGTTCCTGCACTTTCCCATTCTGTTTATCTTCCTCTACGCCTTCACCAGCGAGAGCAAGAGTTACCAGTTTCCGCCCCCCGGACTCACTCTCAAATGGTTCGAGGTAACCCTCAATCGCCCCGATGTGTGGCGTGCCATCCAGCTGTCACTGGAGGTCGCAGGGCTGGCGACACTGGCGGCCATGATCCTCGGCACCTTGGCAGCAGGGGCCATTGCCCGCAGCCGCTTCTTCGGTCAGGAGGTGGTGTCGCTCTTGCTGGTGCTGCCCATCGCGCTGCCCGGTATCGTCACCGGTATCGCGCTGCGCTCGGCCTACGGCCTGATGGAGATCCCGTTCAGCTTCTGGACCATCGTTATCGGCCACGCCACCTTCTGTGTGGTGGTGGTCTACAACAATGCGCTGGCCCGTTTTCGCCGCACCAACCAGAGCCTCATCGAGGCGTCGATGGATCTCGGGGCCGACGGCTTCCAGACCCTGCGCTACGTGATCCTGCCCAATCTGGCCACGGCGCTGCTGGCGGGGGGCATGCTGGCCTTTGCCCTGAGCTTTGACGAAGTGATTGTCACTACCTTCACGGCGGGCCAGCAGACCACGCTGCCCATCTGGATGTATCAGGAGCTGATCCGTCCCCGAGACAGGCCGGTCACCAACGTGGTGGCCCTCATCATAGTGGCCTTCACCACTATCCCTATTTTGCTTGCCTACTACCTCACTCGCGACACCCATGATGTCGCTGGCAGTGGCAAATGATGACTCAACGCGTGCGCAAGGATGCAACCATGAAACTCTCTACCCAACTCTTGATTGATGGCCAGTTTGTGACCGGCGATGGGCAGGCCGAACCCATTCTCAACCCGGCCAACGGCGAGCAGATCGCCGCCGTACCCGAAGCCTCGTTCGAACAGGTGAACCGGGCGGTGAACGGTGCCCAGCGCGCCTTCGCCCAGTGGAGCCGCACCACCCCGGCAAGCCGCAGCAACATGCTGCTGCGTCTGGCGGATCTCGTCGAGCGCCACGCCGAGGAGTTTGCGGCGCTCGAATCCCTCAACTGCGGCAAACCCTATCTGGCAGTGCTCAACGACGAGCTGCCCGCGGTGGTGGACTGCTTCCGCTTCTTTGCCGGGGCGGCCCGCTGCCTGCAAGGGCCGCTGGCGGGGGAGTATCTCGAGGGGCACACCAGCATGATCCGCCGCGACCCCATAGGTGTTGTGGGCAGTATCGCCCCCTGGAACTACCCGCTGATGATGGCGGCCTGGAAGATGGCGCCGGTGCTGGCGGCGGGCAATACGGTGGTGCTCAAACCCTCCGAACAGACCCCGCTCACCGCGCTGCGTTTGGCGGAGCTGGCCAGCGAGATCTTTCCCCGCGGCGTTATCAACGTCATCTGCGGGCGGGGCGAGAGTGTGGGGGCGCCGCTGGTGGAGCACCCGCTGGTGCGGATGGTATCGCTCACCGGCGATATCGCCACCGGCCAGAAGATCCTGCAGAGTGCCGCCCGCACCATGAAGCGCACCCACCTTGAGCTGGGGGGCAAGGCGCCGGTGATCATCTTCGACGATGCGGAGCTGGAGGCCGTAGTGGCGGGTATTCGTACTTTCGGTTTCTACAATGCAGGGCAAGATTGCACCGCCGCCTGCCGTATCTATGCCCAGGGCAAGATCTACGACAAGTTCGTTGCCGCCATGACCGATGCGGTGGCCTCCATCAAGGTGGGCAGCCAGTACGAGGAGGGGGTCGAGATGGGGCCGCTTATTTCGGACAGACAGCGCAACCGGGTCGCCAGCTTTGTCGAGCGCGCCCAGAGCAGCGGTCATGTGGAGGTGACGGCGGGGGGCAAGATCCGTCCCGGCAACGGCTTCTTCTTCGAGCCGACCCTGATTGTCGGGGCTCGGCAGGAGGATGAGATCGTGCGGCGCGAGGTATTTGGCCCCGTGGTGTCGGTGACCCGTTTCAACGATGCCGAGCAGGTGGTGCAGTGGGCCAACGACTCGGACTATGGCCTCGCCTCGTCGGTCTGGACCAAGGATCTGAGCCTCGCCAGCAAGGTGGCCAGCCACTTGCAATATGGCTGCACCTGGATCAACACCCACTTCATGCTCACCTCCGAGATGCCCCACGGCGGCATGAAGATGTCGGGCTACGGCAAGGATCTCTCCCTCTATGCGCTGGAGGATTACACTGTGCCGCGCCATATCATGGTCAAGCTGTAGTGGGGATTGGTTAGCGGGTTGTCACAATTTATTTACAACTGTTTCCGGCAGCCGACTCATGGGTCGGCTGCTTTTTTTGTTGCCATTTCGTTACAGTGAAGCCGTGATGAAACGGCAAGGCGCCTGATGTGGCGCCAGAGGATGGAACCGCTATGGCAACCTTCTACACCGCCCACCAGCCGGATGCTGACGGGGTGATCCACTACAGCAACGAAGAGCACGGCACCTGGCAGATCCTGATCGAGCGTCAGTTCGCCGCTCTCGATGGCAAGGGGTGTGACGAGTATCTGGCCGGTCTCGACAGGCTGGGGCTACCCCGTGATCGCATCCCCCAGCTGGCCGAGATCAACGCCGTCTTGCAGCCTGCGACCGGCTGGTCGGTGGCAGCGGTACCTGCGCTTATCTCGTTCGATCGCTTCTTCGCCCTGCTGGCCAATCGCCAGTTTCCGGTGGCGACCTTTATCCGGCGCCGGGACGAGCTCGACTACCTGCAAGAGCCGGATATCTTTCACGAGATCTTCGGCCACTGCGCCATGCTGACCAATCCGGCCTTTGCCCACTTCACCCACCTATACGGTCAGTTGGGGCAGCAGGCGAGCAAGGAGCAGCGGGTTTTTCTGGCGCGGCTCTACTGGTTCACCGTGGAGTTTGGCCTGCTGGCGACGCCTGACGGGCTGCGTATCTACGGTGGCGGCATTCTCTCCTCCATCGGCGAGACCGCCTATGCCCTTTCCGGGAAGCCGCTGCTGCAACCCTTCGCTCTACTGACCGTGCTGCGCACCCCCTATCGCATCGACATCATGCAGCCCACCTATTTTGTGCTGCCGAGTCTCGATCATCTCTACCAGTTGACCGGGGAGGAGATCATGGCTGCTCTGGCGGAGGCCAGTCGGCTTGGCCTCTATCCGCCACGTTTTGAGGTTCCCGCTGGCAAACAGGCGAGCTGACCAAAAGCAAACAACCCTATTTCATTGTCATTAATTTTTCATTAATTCAAGTAGGAGTAACCCATGTCCGAACTGGCCAGCCAACAGTGTGAAGCGTGTCGCGCCGATGCCCCCAAGGTGAGCGATGAGGAGCTGCGCGAGCTGATGCAGCTTATTCCCGACTGGCAGCCGCTGGTGGAGGAGGGGGCGCTGCAACTGCGGCGGGAATTTACGTTTCGCAACTTCAAGGAGGCGCTGGCGTTTACCAACCGCCTGGGGGAGCTGGCGGAAGCGGAGTTCCATCATCCGGCCATCCTGACCGAGTGGGGGAAGGTGACTGTCAGCTGGTGGACGCACAAGATCGGCGGATTACACCGCAACGACTTCATCATGGCTGCACGCACGGATGAGCTGCTGAAGTGAACGCCACCACTCATCGAGTGAGCGATATGGTGATCGTCAGCTGGTGGATGCACAAGATCGGCGGTTTGCATCGCAACGACTTCATCATGGCGGCGCGCACCGATCAGTTGCTCCGGTAATCGCACCCCACACCAGCGTCATCGGTTGACCCGGGCCTGCCTGCGAAAGCGGGGCAGGCCCGCATTTTTATGGGCTGGCGCTCGCACTGGGGGGATCGAGACTGTATTATCCGCTCATTCATAGAGTTAGCTAGGAAGTGTGTCCCGAATGCGTCTTGAAGTCAGCTGTGAAGACCGCCTGGGCCTGACCCGGGAACTGCTCGACCGCCTGGTGGAGCACAATATCGATCTGCGCGGCATCGAAATCGATACCTCAGGCATCATCTATCTCAACTTTCCCGAGCTGGAGTTCAGTGATTTTCAGCACCTGATGCCGGAGATCCGCCGCATTCCCGGCGTCTACGACGTCAAGACCATCCCCTACATGCCTTCCGAGCGAGAGCATCACGAGATCGAGGCGCTGCTCAAGGCGCTGCCGGATCTGGTCTTCTCCCTCGACAGCAAGGGCAAGGTGACCCAGGCCAACCAGTCTGCCCTCACCACCCTCGGTTTGCCGGTGGAGGAGGTGCGCGGCGTGGCGCTCGGTTCGCTGGTCAAGGGTTTCTCCTTCACCCGCTGGCTGGAGGCGAGCGAGATCAAGCCGCAGACCTGCAAGCTCAGTTTCAATGGCGAAGAGTATCTGGCGGATCTGATGCCGCTGTTCGTGGCGGAAGCCCGCGGCAAGCAGGCGCTGGCCGGGGCCGTGGTGGTGCTCAAATCTGCCCGTCGGGTCGGCCTGCACTTCAGCGCGCTTCATGCGGTGGAAGTGGGGGGCTTCGAGCATCTGCAGGCCGAGAGCCCCAAGATGAAAGAGGTGCTGTCGCAAGCGCGCAAACTGGCGATGCAGGACGCGCCGCTGCTGATTGTCGGTGAGACCGGTACCGGCAAGGAGCTGCTGGCCCGTGCCTGTCACGGGGCCAGCCTGCGCTCCAGCCACCCCTTTATGGCCCTCAACTGCGCCGCCATGCCCGATAACGTGGCCGAGAGCGAGCTGTTTGGTTATGCCCCCGGCGCCTTTGGCAACAACACCGAGGGCAAGCGCGGCGTGCTGGAGCTGGCGAGCGGCGGCACCCTGATGCTGGACGAGATCGGCGACATGTCTCCCCATCTGCAGACCAAGTTTTTGCGGGTGTTGCAGGATGGGGTATTCCGCCGGGTCGGTGACGAGCAGGAGGTGAAGGTCAACGTGCGTTTCATCTGCACCACCCAGAAGCAGTTGCTGGATCTGGTGCACGAAGGAACCTTCCGCGAGGATCTCTACTATCGCCTCAACGTGCTCAGTCTGGCGCTGCCGCCCCTGCGCGAGCGCAAGGCAGACATCATGGTGCTGGCCCAGCAGTTTGTCTCCCGCTTTGCCAGCGAGTTGCAGCGACCCCGTCCGCGCTTTACCCGCAACATGGCCGACTACCTGACCGCCTACCGCTGGCCGGGCAACGTGCGTCAGCTGCGCAACTGTCTCTACCGTGCCATGACCCTGCTGGAAGGGGATGAGCTGGGACCCGAGCAGATCGACCTGCCGGTGGCGGCCGATACCATGCCGCTGATCGACGAGTGGTTTGAGGGGAATCTCGACGATGCGGTGAAGCGCTTCGAGAGCCAGCTGCTGGCCCGGCTCTATCCCGCTTTCCCGTCGACGCGCCAGCTGGCCAAACGCCTGGGCGTGTCGCATACCGCCATCGCCAACAAGCTGCGGGAATACGGCATCAGCAAGAAGTGATTTCCGTCTTGTTGCCTGCCACCAGAGAGCCCGTTACCAGACGGGCTCTCCGTTTTCTTTACACGAACCCGGTAGTTGATGGCGGGGTGAGACTTGTCAGGCCAGTGTCAGCCAACTTACTATCTGGGTTCATGTACCCGAACCGCAATGCCATAGCAGCGGTATTGTCAAGGCGACTACCTCCCGATCATGCTGTTACTCTTTTCCCCCCGTTTAACTGCCCGTCTTGCGCTCCTGTTGGTTGCGTTTGGCCTACTGTTGCCCCGCGCGCTGGCGGAAACGGCCGCAGAGAGCCGGGCGACGGCGGTCAGGGAGCTGGTGCTCGATATCATGAGTTACACCCGCTGGCCCACCGAGCCTGCGGTGCTGCGTATGTGCGTGGCGGCGCCGACCGAATATGCCGGCGCCCTCTTTACCATCGATCGTCAAGCCAATGGCCGTACCGTGCAGGTCCATCGTTACGAGGCGAGCGATCCGGCCATCAGCGATCACTGCGATGTGCTCTATCTGGGGGTACTCGACGAGCCGACCCGGATTGCGCTGTTTGCCCGCCTGCAGGGACACCCAGTGCTCAGCATCAGCGAATACAACCACGACTGTTCCACCAGCTCGGTGTTCTGCCTGCAGACCTCGCCGGACAGCGTGCGGGTGCGGTTTAAAGTGAACCTCGATGCCTTGGCCCTGAGCGGCGTGCGGGTGCATCCCGCTGTGCTCAAGCTGGCCCATGCCGACAAGGGGGTCCCATGAGACGACAGGTGAGCGCGGCTCCCCGCCGTCTGACCCTGCGTCAGAGCCTGGGGCGAACCCATCTGGTGGCCGCCATTACAGCCGTCAGCGTGGCAGGACTCTTTTTTACACTGGTGGCCCTGCTGGTAGTGCGTTTTTACGCCGACCACAATCTGGAGCTGGTAGCCCGCGCCATCAGCTACAGCGCAGAGGCGGCGGTGGTGTTCCACGATGAGGAGGCGGCGAGCGAGGCGCTCAGTGGCATCGTTGCCAAGGAAGAGGTGGCCCAAGCCACTATCGTGCTGACCAATGGCCAGCTGCTCGCCAGTTGGGAGCGCCCCAGAAGCAACCCGCTGGTGACGCTCGAAGACTATCTGGCCCAACTGCTGATGCCGGGGCCTGTCAAACTCCCCATGCTGCGGGGTGGTGAGCAGATCGCCACCATCGAGCTGCGCGGCCACGGTGAATATCTGTTGCTGTTTTTGCTCTCGGCGCTGCTGGTGATGGTGGTTTGTCTGATGCTGAGCGCCATGGTGGCACTCTATGTGGCTGACCGGATGCAGGTCTCCATCACCGCACCGCTGCGCAAACTGGCACTTGTCGCCCACTCGGTACGCCGACAGCGCACCCTGGGGATGCGGGCACCACCGGCCGATATCGTCGAGATTAACGAGCTGGGGGATGACTTTAACTCCCTGCTGGACGAGCTGCAAGCCTGGCAGGCCCAGCAGGCCCGCGAAAATGCCAGCCTGCTCCATCAGGCGACTCACGATGCCCTCACCGGGCTGCCCAATCGCGCCCTGTTTGAAGCGCGGCTCGCGCAGGCCATCTCCCTCGGCGAGCAAGAGGGGTTTGCGCTGCTCTATCTCGACTGTGATCGTTTCAAGCAAATTAATGACACGCTGGGGCACAACGCCGGTGACGATGTGCTGATTGCGCTCTCAAGACGGGTGCAGCATCAGCTGCGTCCGGATGATCTGGTGTTTCGCCTCGGTGGTGACGAGTTTGCGGTGCTGGTTGGCCCACTCCAGCGACAGCATGAGGTGGAAGAGGTGATTGGTCGCATCCAGCAGGCGATGAGCGAACCGGTAGCGCTGCGTGACGGTCGTCAGCTGGTGGCCGAGGTGAGTGTCGGCTTCGCCGTCTATCAGGCGGGCATGAGTGCCAGCGTGCTGTGTGATCAGGCCGATGCAGCCATGTATCTGGCGAAACGGGCGCGCCGCAGCGAACAGCAAACCATCGCCTGACTGGCAAGAATAACAACATAAACAAGGAGCAAACCATGAAGATCACCCACCTGTTGAAAGTGACCCTGCTGGGGTTGATGTTGTCGCTGCTGGCCGGTTGCCAGAGTGCCCCCAAGGGGTTGACCCCGGAGCAGATCGCCGTGCTCAAGGAGCAGGGCTTTTATCTGACCGATGAGGGGTGGACGCTGGATCTGGCCAACCGGGTGCTGTTTGCCAACAACGTGGGGGCGCTCAATCCCCAGACTCGCCAATCCGTTGAAAAACTGGGTAAAACACTGCTTGGCGTAGGGTTGGACAAGGCGCGGGTGGATGGTCACACCGATAATACCGGCGAGAGCAGCTACAACCAGCAACTCTCCCTGAAGCGGGCCCAGTCGGTGGCCGATGTGCTGGTCTCGGTCGGCATGAAGCCAGCCAATCTGGAGATCCATGGCCGTGGCGAGACCATGCCGCTGGCGGATAACAAGACCAGAGAGGGCCGGGCCGCCAACCGCCGGGTTGCCATCGTCATCAGCGATCAATAACCCTTTCATCGTTTCGTTACCCATAAAAAAGAGCGCCCGATCGGCGCTCTTTTTGATCGCGACAACTGGGGTCGCGAGGGCATGTGGGGCAGGGTTACTGCGCGCTATTTTGCCCGTTATTGTCGTGATGGCTGCGCAGGCGGATGTTGATCATCTCCACCACCAGCGAGAAGGCCATGGCGAAGTAGATGTAGCCCTTCGGAATATGCAGGTCCATCCCCTCGGCCATCAGGGCGAAACCCACCAGGGTGAGGAAGGAGAGGGCCAGCATCTTGATGGTGGGGTGGCTGTCGACGAAATCACCGATGGATTTGGCGGCAAACATCATGATGAAGACGGCGATCATGATGGCCAGCACCATCACCGGCACGTGATCGGCCATGCCGACTGCGGTGATCACCGAGTCGAGGCTGAACACGATATCGAGGATGGCGATCTGGATCAGGGTGCTGATAAAGCCCGAGGCCGCTTTGCTGACGCTCTCCGGCTCGGCCGCCCCTTCCAGGGTGACGTGGATCTCGTGAGCACTCTTGCCGATGAGGAACAGGCCCCCCAGCAGCAGGATCAGATCGCGGCCGGAGATGGCTTCACCCAGCACGGTGAAGAGCGGATCGGTGAGGCGCATCACCCAGGCCAGCGAGAGCAGCAGCAGGATCCGGGTACCCATGGCGAGCCCCAGACCCAGAATGCGCGCTTTTTGACGCTGCGCCTCCGGCAGGCGACCTACCAGGATGGAGATAAAGATGATGTTGTCGATGCCCAGCACGATCTCGAGCAGGGTAAGGGTGGCGAGTGCGACCCAGGCAGAGGGATCAAGAACCCATTCCAGCATGATTGAACCTTGGTTGAACATTGGTTGGAAAATTGAAGCAGCGCATTCTAGCAGGGGCGCCACTGCTTGTCCCAGAGGGGGGAAAAGATAAAAATGGTGGCCATCGCAAGGGAGGCAGGCATGTTTCGATTAGGGTTCATCATTAATCCGGTCGCCGGGATTGGCGGCGCAGTGGGGCTCAAGGGCAGTGACGGTGTGGTTGCCGAGGCGCTGGCCCGTGGCGCTGTGCCCAAGGCGCAGGAGCGGGCGCGGCAAGCCTTGTTGCCACTGTGCGAGCTGAGCGTCCCGTTTGAACTGCTGACGGTAGCGGGAGAGATGGGGGAGGCGGTGGCCCGCGAGCTGGGGTTGCCCTGTCGGGTCATCTATCAACCGGCCGGGGAGAGCACCTCGGCCGATGATACCCGCCACGCCGCCGGGCTGATGCGCGAAGCCGGGGTCGATCTGCTGCTGTTTGCCGGTGGCGATGGCACGGCGCGGGATATCTGCGCCGCGGTGGGGGAGTCCTGCCATGTGCTCGGCATTCCGGCGGGGTGCAAGATCCACTCCGGCGTCTACGGGGTGACACCCGCCGCCAGCGGGCGGGTGGTGGCGCGGATGATCGCAGGGGAACTGCTCAGCCTGATCGATGCCGAGGTGCGCGACATCGACGAGGAGGCGTTTCGCGCGGGCAAGGTGCGGGCCCGCCACTACGGCCAGCTGAAGGTGCCCGGCGATCTGCGTTATGTGCAGGCGGTCAAGCAGGGGGGCAAGGAATCCGAAGAGCTGGTGTTGGCTGATCTCGCCGCCGGTGTGGTGGAGCAGATGGAGCCCGATACCCTCTATCTGATGGGCTCCGGCAGCACGGTGGCAGCCTGTATGGCAGAGCTCGGTCTGGAAAATACCTTGCTCGGTGTGGATCTGGTGGAAAATGGCCGACTTATCGGGCAGGATCTCAGCGCCGCCGAGATCCTGACCCGGATCCGCGGTCGTCGCTGCCGACTGATCATTACCCTGATAGGCGGACAGGGACATCTGTTCGGGCGCGGAAATCAGCAATTGAGTCCTGAGGTGATTCGGTGTGTCGGGCTGGACAATATCCAGGTGCTGGCAACCAAAGCCAAGCTTGCCGCCCTTGCGGGCAGGCCGCTGCTGGTGGACACCGATGATCCCGAATTAAACCGGGCGTTGCGTGGTTATCTGCGAATAACCACGGGATACAAGGATCAGGTCATCTACCCGGTGGCCAACCCGGAATAGGACGCCAAGGACGCTGCTGGCCTGGCGCCAGAGAGCTGCAATCAACCGGATTGCGGTTCCATACCCCCGAATTTTTTGCCGCAAATGAGGCTGCGTTACATGACGATTCACGATTTTGAGCACAAGTTGTTGGGACTGATCGACAGCATGGTTGCTACCGCGACCGACGATGAGCTGTTTGCGGGGGGTTACCTGCGAGGTCATATCTCATTGGCCGTTGCCCGGGCCGAGCTGGAAGGTAAGACCCTGGTGCGGGACGTCAAGAGCTATGTGCTGCGCAGCCTCAACGAGGCGATCTTGCAAGGTGAGCTTTCTGAAGAGGATGAAAAACTGGTGCAGGCGATGTGGAGTCGTTTGCAACAAGACGCAGAAGCTTGATCGGATACACAATTCAAACTGAAGTTTGAGTTTATTCTTCCCCTGAAGTTAGTGAAAGGTTAATAATAAGTTTCGCCTTTTGTTTCAGGGATTAAACTATGGCCTCCTCCTCACGCATTGCCAATAAACTGCCGCTCGAGATGCTCTATCACTGGGAGCGGCAGTGTCCTGATCGAACCTACCTGCGTCAAACCATCAACCGCGAATATGTCGATTTCACCTGGGGTGAAGTGGCCGATGAAGCGCGGCGGATGGTGACGGCCTTGCGTCACCTCGGTCTGGTGGCGGGTGACAAGGTGGCGCTGCTCTCCAAGAACTGCGCCCAGTGGTTTATCGCCGATCTGGCGATGCAGATGGGGCAGTATGTGAGCGTGCCCATCTACCCGACCGCCAACGTCGACACCATCGAATATGTGCTGCGTCACAGCGAGGCCAAGGCGATCTTCGTCGGCAAGCTGGATGACTGGAAGAGTCAGGAGGCGGGCGTACCAGCCGATCTGCTGCGCATCGCCTTCCCCTACGACACCATGCCGGCCAGCCACCAGTGGGATGACCTGCTGGAGGCGCATGAGCCGATCCCTGACAGCCCGGTGCAGGCCCCTGACTCCCTGCTGAGTCTGGTCTACACCTCCGGCAGTACCGGCAAGCCGAAAGGGGCGATGCTGAGCGTCGAGCGTTACGCCTGGTCGTGCGAGAAGCTGGTGGAGACGGTGAGCCTGAGCCAGGCCGATCGGGGCTTCTCCTACCTGCCGCTGGCCCATATTACCGAGCGGGTCTACATCTACGGCGGTAGTCTCTATGGCGGCGCTACCATCGCCTTTCCCGAATCCCTCGACACCTTTATCGAAGATGTCAAACGTTGCCGTCCCACCGTCTTTATCTCGGTGCCGCGGCTGTGGGCCATGTTCCGCATCAAGATCCACGAGAAGCTGCCCCAGAACAAACTGGAGTTGCTGCTCAAGATCCCGCTTATCTCCGGCCTTATCAAACGCAAGCTGCAAAAGGGGTTGGGACTGGATCAGGCCCGGGTACTCGGCTGCGGCTCCGCGCCTGTCTCCCCTGCGCTGCTTGAGTGGTATCTGAGCATCGGCCTCAAGGTGACTGAAGCCTGGGGTATGACCGAGAACCACGCCTACTCCACCATCAACTACCCGTTCCGCGCCGACAAGATCGGCACCGTCGGCAAGGCGGGGATCGGAGTGACCATCAAGATCTCCGACGAGGGGGAGATCCTCTGCCGCTGCGAAGGGATGATGCTGGGTTACTACAAGGATCCCGAGCACAGCGCCGAGGCCATCGATGCCGAGGGGTGGCTCCACACCGGCGACATGGGCAAGCTGGACAAGGAGGGTTATCTCACCATCACCGGCCGGATGAAGGATGTGTTCAAGACCGCCAAGGGCAAGTATGTGGCGCCGGTACCCATCGAGGGGCTGCTGGGTCAGGAGCCCATTATCGAACAGCTCTGCGTGATTGGTTACGGCATGCCGCAGCCCATTGCGCTGGTGCAACTGGCCGAGAGCGCGATGAAGGGCAATCGGGAGGAGGTGAACGCCAGACTGGAAGCGGCGCGGGTACGGGTCAACGATCAGCTGGAATCTCATGCCAAAATTCGCGGCATTCTGGTAGTGAAGACTCCCTGGAATATCGAAAACGGCGTGCTGACCCCCACTATGAAGATCAAGCGTCACCTGCTGGAGCAAAAGTACGCCCAGGTCGGGGATCGCTGGCCCTCATCCCAGGTGGTGGTGTGGGAGGAGTAACTCCCGTTTTTCCATAGCGCACCAAACAACAACGGCCCTTGATGGGCCGTTGTTGTGTTTGAGGCATTTCACTCGCCGCTGTTTTGTCGGCGAGTAAAAGCGCGCCCGGTTAGATCTGCGCCAGCGCGGCAGCCAGATCGGCGATCAGATCGTCCGCATCTTCCACCCCGATGCTGAAGCGGATGAGGTCGTCGTTGACCCCGGCGGCGAGGCGGCTCCCCTCGTCCATGGCGGCGTGGGTGGTACTGGCCGGATGGCAAGCGAGACTCTCCAAATCGCCCAGACTCACCGCCTGCACGAACAGCTGCAGGTTATCGAGCAGGGTGGCGCAGCGCTCAAACCCGCCTTCCAGCTCAATGCTCACCATGCCGCCAAAGCCGCTGGCGAAGGCGGCGAGGGCATCGTGGCCCGGATGATTGGCAAGCCCCGGGTAGATCACCTTCTTCACTGCCGGGTGGGCGGCCAGAAACTCGGCCACTTTCTGGGCATTGTGCAGGTGGGCATCCATCCGCAGCGGCAGGGTCTTGACACCGCGTTGGAGCAGGTAGGCCTCCTGCGGGCCGATGGGGGCGCCGATATGCTTGAGGGCCACGGTGCGGATGGACTTCATCAGGGCGTGAGAGCCCGCTACCACTCCGGCGATGATGTCGCCGTGGCCGCCCAGATATTTGGTGCCGCTGTGCATCACCACATCGACCCCGAGCTCCAGCGGACGCAGCAGGTAGGGGGTGAGGAAGGTGTTGTCACACACTGTGATGGCGCCCACCTTGCGGGCCGCTTCCACCACCAGCCGCGGATCCACCACCTTGAGTGTGGGGTTGGTCAGGGTTTCGAACAGTACCACCTTGGTAGCAGGGCGGATGTTGGCCAGCAGATCCCGATCGCTCTCGTAAGCGGTGACCTTGATACCGGCGCGGCTGAAGGTCTGCTTGAGGAACGCATCGGTGCCGCCGTAGAGCGGGCCGATATAGGCCACCTCATCGCCGCTGTCGGCCAGGGCATACATGATGGCGCTCACCGCCGCCATGCCGCTCGCCACCACCAGCGTTTCGTCAGCCCCTTCCAGCGCCGCCAGTTTCTGCTCCAGCTCGGCGGTGGTGGGGTTGCCAAAGCGGCTGTAGATAAAGCCGGGGGCCTGACCTGCGAAACGATCCTTGCCCGCTTGAGCGTTGAAGTAGCTGAAGGTGCTGCTCTGGTAGAGCGGGGTGGTGAGGGCACCGGTCTGGGGGTCGATCCGCTGGCCGCTGTGCACGCTCATGGTTTTGAATTTCATCGTGTTGCTCCGTGATGGCCAGGCTCTGGCCATGACTTGTTTTGTTGCTTGTTGTTTTTGTCAGGGCGGGTATATCCATGCTGCTTGTGGCTTATGCATATACCCGCCGGCGGATCTCTGCGCTGCTCAGACCGGTATCGCTTCGCTTTCAGTGCGTGGGAGGCGAGCGGGTTCCCCATAGTGGCGGGCCGCCACAT
>NZ_JRJY01000046.1:35174-43984 GCF_000801015.1 Aeromonas sp. ZOR0001
GTGGGAGCGCAGCCGCCCTTTCAGCACGTTCTCCCCCACCTGATTAAAGAGCGGGTTGGTCGGGTCACTCTCCGGCCCTTGCGCCTGCGCTGCCAGCGCGGGGGAGAGGGTGAGCAGGGGCACGGTGGCATCGAGCCGCGCCGCCATAAAGAAGGCGCAGGAGAGGCGCGATACGCCGGACGGCGGGCTCACCACCCGATGCAGGGTCGCCTTGAGATAGCCGTTGGAGGCTAGCTCCAGCAGCTCGCCGATATTGACCACCAGCGCCCCCGGCAGGGGCGGTGCGGAGATCCAGCCGTCGGCCGTCTCGACCTCAAGCCCCGAGTGATTGTCCTGCATCACCAGCGTCAGGTAGCCGGGATCCTTGTGGGCGCCGACCCCCTGACTGCTGCCCCCCGCCTCTTGCCCCGGGTAGTGAATCAGCTTCATGTGCTGGTAGGGGGCGCCGCGGATGCTGTCGTCAAACACTTGGGGCGGTTGCTCCAGCACCTCGGCAAAAGCGGCCAGCAGGGTGAGGGTGATGTCGCTCAGACGATCCTGCCACGCCAGCAGATGGGCTTTCATTTCTGGCAGGGCGGTCGGCCATTGGTTGGGGCCGATCAGCCGCTGCCAGGGTTCACGGATCAAGACCGCAGGCAGGGCTTGCGCCTCATTCATGATATCGAACTGCTCTCGCAGATCCGGCCGCTGGCGGGTCAGCTCGGCCCCGACCCGGTTGTAGCCGCGAAAGTGGGGGCTGTTGACCATCTGCACTGCCAACTTCTCCTGCTCCGGCAGAGCAAAGAAGCGCTCTGCCAGCGCCAGGGTCTCTAGCATCTCAACCTTGCTCAAGCCGTGGCCGACCAGATAGAAAAAGCCCACATCACGGGCGGCCGCGGCCAGCCTGGCCAGCATAGGGCGACGCACCTCGGGCGCCCCGTTGAGGGCAGCCAGATCGATGATCGGCAGTGGTGAATGTTCCATGTGCACCTCCTCACTCTTTCGTTATCTCTGGCGCCATCTCTTGCACTGCCTCCGCTGTTGGCAGACCTGATAAGCGGCAAACGGGATGGCGCGACAGTGTGGCGCCATCTGGGATAAAGGGGATGCTACTGTTCGGTGTTATAAGACGGAAGCAACAAATTATTCTTAGTTATATACAAAATTCGAAATGGAATTCGGCGCCTGATGGGCTGAAGGTTTTTTGCGCAGCCATTGCGGGGTAAAGGGGCAACGATGAGGGGGAGAGTGATAACCAGAGGCAAGCTGCCAGCGGCAAAAATGACCAAAACAGAAAATGGCCAAAACAGAAGGGAGGCGGATGCCTCCCTTCTGGTTGAGCGGTTTTTCACCTGACCGAAAGCACAGGCGAGTGACCGCGTATTCTGGCCTTAACCGCCTGCTGGCTCTCAGTAACCCAGGGTAAAGCGCTGGCGCTGGTGAGCCGGTTTTTCCACTTCGTTCAGCACGCCATCGGCCAGATCACCGGCGGTGATCCCGGCAGGCTGTTCGCCGCTAAAGAGCACCTGATCGCCACCAATCCGATAGCCGCCGCGCTTCTCGCCTGGTTCGAGGAACACCGGGGGAGAGACAAAGCGCCAGTCGAGGGTGGTTTCACGACGCAGGGCGGTTAGACCGTCGCGGGCCGCCAGCGCCCCCTGTTTCCACTCGGCCGGAAACTCAGGGGTATCCACCAGTTGCACGCCGGGGGCAACCTCCAGACTGCCGGCGCCACCTACTACCAGCAGCCAGCTGTTGGCCGCTTTGGCTGCTGCGACGATCGCGTTGGCGCCCTTGAGGTACTGGTCGTAGATATCCGGTGTGGTCCAGCCCGGGTTGTAGGCGCTGATCACCCGATCGTGCCCCTTGAGCACCTCGGCCAATGCCTGCGGGTTTTGGGCATCTACCGCCACGGCGGTGACCTGCGGATGGGCGGCCACCTTGCTGACATCGCGGACGATGGCGGTGACGTGATGGCCACGGCTGACGGCCTCGTTCAGGATGGCTGAACCGACAAAACCGCTGGCACCGATCAGGGCAATCTTCATGGGGAACTCTCCTTCACTGTTGGAATGGGGCTATCCTACGCCGCCATTTATGATTTAATAATCACCTCAAAAATGCATTCACTTATAAGCTGGATTTAATAATGGAACAGCTCAGACGTTACGCCATCTTCGCCGCTGTTGTGGAAGCGGGCAGCATGACAGGGGCGGCCAAATCCCTTGGCATGACCCCCTCCGCCGTCAGTCAGCATATCAGCCAGCTCGAAAGCCTGCTCGGACTGCCCCTGCTCCATCGCTCCACCCGTCGTCTCAGTCTGACCGAGGCGGGAGAGGTGGTGTGGCAAGGGTGTCGGGCGTTGCAGCAGACTCTGAGCGAGACCGAGCTGCGCCTCTCGGAGGTGCGCGACGCCCTGCTCGGGGAAGTGCGGATCACCGCCCCGGTGGGGATGGCGGGCCAGCCGCTGGCTCTGGCCCTCTCGCCGCTGTTGCAGGCCCATCCCGGCCTCACCATCCAGATCATCGCCGACGACGAGAAGCGGGATCTGATTGCCGAGCGGATCGATGTGGCACTGCGGGTCGGCACCTTGCCTGACTCGACCCTGGTGGCCCGCAAACTGGGGCAGACCCGGATGCTGCTCTGCGCCGCTCCCGCCTATCTGGCGCGCAAGGGGACGCCGCGCATGCCCGCCGATCTGGCGACTCACGACTGGCTCTGCGGCGACATGCTGGGCAACGGTTTGCTGCTGCTCGATGAGAAGGGGGGCGAGCACAGGGTGAGGTTCAAGGCCAAGGTGCTCTGCAACAACGTGTTGCCCCTGCGCCAGTTTGCGCTGGCAGGGCAGGGGATCTCGCTGCAACCGGAGGGAGAAATTGGCGAGGATCTGGCTCAGGGGCGTCTGCTCGAACTGCTGCCCGGTTTTCGGGTGCAGCCGATGGAGATCCACGCCATCACGCCGCAGCGGGAGATCCCGGAGAAGGTGCGACGGGTGGTGGAGGCGCTGCGCAGCTATTTCGGCACGACGATGTCGTCATGAGCTGCGCCTTAATGGTTGAGAAAAGGCGCCCGATTATCCTGAAGGGGGATTATCCATAAGGCGGTTTGTCGAGAAGAGCGATAGCCCGGATGAGGAGATGGGCATGCTTGACTGTTAAGCATACTTAAAACGAACTGACGGCCCGCACCTGATCTTTGAGCCAATTAAGCCCGGTATCCTGACCGGAGCTCTTGTGCCAACTCATGTAGACGGGGCAATCCTCCGAGAGCCAGGGGAGGGGATAGCTGGCCAGATCCAGCGCCTGCCCCAGCTTCTCCATGTGCCACTGGCTGGCGACGCAGAGCCAGTCGGTACGACTCACCAGATGAAGAGCGGTGAGCAGGGAGTCGCTCTCGTAGGCAATCTGGCGCGGCGGCAGCGGCGCCTTGGTCAGGGTGTTGAGCAGCAAGCTGTCGAGCCGCCTGGTTTGCAATACCACGTGCTTTTCGTTGAAGAAGGTGGCCATGTCGGGGGCCTGGCGGATCCTGGGGTGATCCTTGCGGCAGGCGATGCGCAGGGCCTGGGACATGATCTGCTCGTTTTCGATCCCCTGCTCCGCCATCGGCTTGGTGGCCAGCACCAGATCAACGCTGTGCAGATAGAGGCTGTTCTGGCGCAGGGCTTCGTCCTGCACCTGGGTGTTCCACTCCAGCTGACAGTTGGGGGCTTGGGTCTGCAGCAGGTTGTTGAGCTCCGGCAGGAAGAAGATATCGATATCGGGCACCCCCGCGATGCGAAAGGTGCGCCGACTGGTCTGGGGATCAAAGAGATCGGTGCGCTGCAGGCTGCGCTCCATGTCGTGCAGCGGCACCATGATCTCGTGGTGCAGACTGAGCGCTCGCGCCGTGGGGGTGATGCCGCGTCCCTGGCGGACAAACAGCGGCTCGCCCACCAGGGTGGTCAGGCGGCTGATGGCCTGGCTGATGGCCGAGGGGGTCATCTCCATCATCTCGGCGGCCGTGGTGACACCACCATAGCGGATCACCGCATCGAGGACGCGAAAGAGATTGAGATCGACTTGAGACATGGTGGCTACCGTTAAGCATGATTAAACAGTTAACATACTGAACAGCCTCTTGTCCGGCCAGTATTCCCTGCGATAACTGTGATGTTTCCCTCTCTATTCGTCACCTTTCATCTTGCCGCGAATGCGATCGAGCCTGTTTTGCAGCCATGCTTGAGCCCGGCAGGTGGCCCGCGGCATAGAGTAGCGCGACCAGCAGCAAGCCGCCCAGAAAGAGCCAGCGAGCGCTTCCCCAATGGCCGCTGTCCGTCATCAGGGCCGCCAGCAACAGGGGGCCAAGCAGCTGACCGAAGTTGGCGAGCTGGACAAAAAAGCCCTGCACGATGGCCAGTTGCACCGGCCCCTGACTCACTCCCTGCGCGGACGAGAGGATCGCCGGCGGCGCCATGCCACCCGAAAGGGAGAGGACGAGGCACAATCCATAGGCCCACCACGGCGACAGGCCGGGCCAGAAGGCGAGCATGCCGCACAGCGCCATCAGGCCCAGTGCCCAGCTGATGAGCCGATCTCGCGCTACGCCCCTGCGCAGCAGCCATGCCCCCATCAGGTTGCCGGGAATATTGGCGACCACCGCCAGCGCAGAGAGCAGGGCAATCTGGCTTTGGCCAATCCCGGGAGTGCCTTGCAACATGGTTGGCAGCCAGACAAAGAGCGCCCAGAGCATCAGGCTGTAGAGCGTGAACGCCAACCCGTAGCGCCAGAGTGTCAGTTGTCGGAGCACCGTGAGCTGGCGCAGTGGGCGGCCTGCGTTAGCCGCGCTTTGGGGCCCCCCGACCCGCAGCCCATCTGCCGAGCGACTGGCGAGCAGAAGCAGCAGGGCAGAGAGTTGCGGGATCATCAGGATCAGCCAGGCCAGTCGCCAGCCACCTTGTGCCGTGAGCCAGGGAGTAAGCAGCATACCCGCTGCCGCCCCGAGAGGCAGGTTGACTGCCCACAGGCTTATGGCCAGCCGTTTATCCTCCTCCCGGGTCACCGCCACGATAAAGGCGGGCATGGCCACCGAGACCAGCAAAAAGCCAATCCCCTCGACAATGCGCGACAGCAGCATCATGGCCAGCCCGGTGGCGGGCAGCGCCAACGCACCGCCTGTGACGATAACCAAAAGCCCGACAACCCCGGTTTGCCGCCCACTCCAGCGGGTTAGCAACAGGCCGAGAAAGAGGCTGAATAGGATCGCCAGCGTATTGAAAGCTGAGGCGAGATAGCTGGCTTCGACCAGTGTCAGCCCCAGCTCGTTGCGCAGTATGCCGAGTACGGCGGGCACTTTGCCAAGGCAGAGGGCGCCGCTGGCACCGGCAAAAATGGCGAGGAAGACCAGAGGCCAGCGCGGGCTTTGTGGCTGGTGGCCAGCGAGCGTGCTCATGGCCGATATTGGCCGTTGCGCAGCCACTCATCGTTGAGCTGACCAAATTCGCCGTGCTGATAGGCATGCAGCCGATCTGCAATGGCGTCGTGGCTGTTCATGACGAAGGGGCCATGTTTGACCAGGGGTTCATTGAGCGCCTGGCCTGAGAGCAGCACGAAGTGGCAGGGCTCGGTGGCCTCAAGCTGCAGAGCCATCGCCTCGCCGCCATCGGCAGAGAGGCTGACACCCATCCCGTGACCTGCCGGGATGAGGTGCCGCTCTCCCTCCGCCTGCAGGGTTAGCGATCCGGTCAGGGGATAGATCATGGCATTCCAGCCTGCCGCCAGCAGATGAGTGAAGCGGCTGCCGGGCGCGCAATGGCCATCGAGCAGGGTAAAGGGTTGGGGCAGCGCTGCCGAGTGTGGTGCCGTTATCCCGTTGCTGTGGCCTGCGACCACCCGTACTCTCACCCCTTCGCCATGAAATTCGGGGATGGTGGCAGCGGCTGCGTGGACGGCAAAAGGCGACATCATCTTCTGACGAGCAGGCAGGTTGACGAAGATCTGCAGGGCGTGGACATAGGGGGATGCCCCTTCCGGCTGCTCGGTATGTACGGCCCCGCGCCCGGCCGCCAGCCAGTGGAGCGCGCCCGGTTCGATGGGGCCCTGATTGCCGAGAGAGTCGTAGTTGACGTGGGGGCTCGTCGAATCCTCGAACAGATAGGTGACGGCAGAGATCCCGGCGTGGGGATGGGGCTCGAAGGTGGGGGCGGTCATCTGGAAGTGATCCACCATCACCACGGGGTCTATCAGACCGTTGAAAAAGTGTTCGCCAAAATGGCTGGCTGCAAAGCCGCTGCCAATACGCAGTGGTTGGCCCTTGACGGGGGCGGAGAGAGTCAGGCGTCTGGTCATCGATATAACCTCTTGAAGACAAAAGATGCCTTCGGTCATCTGACCGAAGGCGGGGCGAGTTACGACTTCTTGGCACCCTCTTGCATCTGCCACACCAGGGTGGCGAAAGGCATGTCGAGGGCGCTGTAGACATCGTGCGCCTTGGGGTCGACGTTGCTGCGCAGCATCTCGACCGCGGCAGAGGCGTAGTCGGTGACCGGGATACCGGCCCCCAGCAAGCGTTGCAGCCCAGTGGTGCGCTTGGCTTCGTTGAAGGTGCCGGAGGCATCGAGCACCACCCGTGCATCATAGCCGGCAGCCTTGGCAGAGAGGGCCGGGAAGCTGGCGCAGATCTCGAGGGATACCCCGGCGATGATCAGCTGTTTGCGGCCGGTCTTCTCAATGGCGGCGCGCACGGCAGGATCGTCCCAGGCGTTGATGACGGTGCGGTTGATCACCTTCACATCCGGCAGGGCACTGGTCAGTTCGGGCATGGTGGGGCCCCACATGCCATCGGGCATGGTCGCGGTCACGATCACCGGCACGCCGAGGGCGCGGGCGGCGTTGGTCAGCGCCACCACGTTGTGCTTGAGCTCGCCCACCGTGGTGTCGCGCACGCCGCTCAGCAAGCCGACCTGATGGTCGACCAGCAGCAGTACCGCATTGTCTCGGGAGAGCATCTCCAGATAGCGGTTGGGTGATACGGTCGGATGGCTGGCAGCCTCGGCGGCCATGGCCGGTGTCGCTGTGGTGGCCAGCGTGGCGGTCAGGGTCGCTAGACCGAGCAGGGTGGCAGAGCAGATTTGTCGCAGTTTCATGGTGAACTCCTTGTGATATTGGAACAGTCAAACGGCCCTTGCTGGTGGGGCGGATTGCCCGCGCAGCAACCGTCTGATGGGGACAGGGCCATTATGATGGCTGCAAAAATGGCGACAATCTGGTGAAATAGGTTCTTATCGTTCTATTGGTAGAACGATGTGAATGCACCTCACCCTGACCAAGGCTGCCCGATGACACCACTGGAACTTGATTTGAATGATCTCTATCTCTTCACCTATGTGGTGCAACGGCAGGGATTCACTGCCGCCGCGCGGGCGCTTGGCGTGCCCAAGTCGCGGATCTCGCGCCGGATCCGGCTGCTGGAGGAGCGGCTGGATACCCGGCTGCTGCAACGTACCTCGCGCCAACTCAGCCTGACCGATGCCGGTGAGGTGCTCTATCGTCACTGTCAGGCTATGTTGGCCGAAGCGCAGGCGGGAGAGGCGGCTGTGCGGCAACGGCAGCAGGAGCCGAGCGGTCTGGTGCGCATCAGCGTGCCCATTACCATTGCCGATGCGCTGCTTGCCCGCTTGCTGCCCGCTTTTATGGCCCAATACCCCAAGGTGAGGCTCGCCGTGCAAGCCAGCAATCGGCAGGTGGATCTGCTGGAGGAGGTGCTGGATGTGGTGATCCGCGGGGTGGCCTTCGAGCAGGCCCCCTCCAGTCTGGTGCAGGTACCGCTCTGTACGGTGCAATGGGGCGTGCTGGCGACCCCGGCGTGGCTCTCCCGCCACAATGCGCTGGCACATCCACGCCAGCTGGAAGGAGAGGATGCCCTGCTTTTCAGCTCGCTGGAGCGTCAGGCCGATTTGCTGCGGCTGCGGCACGACGGTGGGGAGAGTGAGGAGGTGGCGGTCAATGTGCTGCTGCGCAGCGACAATGTGCAAACCCTCAAACAGGCAGCGCTGGCGGGGCTCGGGATGGTGGGCTTACCACTTTACGCCTGCGTGAATGAGCTGGCGGATGGGCGGCTGCAACAACTGTTGCCCGAGTGGCGTCCCAAAGATGGCAAGCTGGTGATGCTCTATCCCGCGCGGCGCGGTCTGTCACCGGCGGTCAGGGCCCTCATCGACTTTATCAAGGCGCAGTTGCCTGCACTGCTGGCAGAGGTCGGTCAGCCACGCTGAGGAGGGCTATCCCTCCATCTTGCGGCGAATGCGCTCGAACAGGCTCTGCAGGCAGGCTTGATCCCGATCGGCGGCCCGTACCGCGCCGTACATATGGCGACGAATACCGCTGCCGAGGGGACGGGCGCAGAGCATCCCCTGTCTGACAAACTCGTCGCTGGCCCAGCGCGGCAAGGCGGCGACCCCGAGTCCTGCGGCGGCCATCTGCAGCATCACAGAGGTGTTGTCCACCGGCTTGCAGCGGGCGGGCTCCACCCCGGCGGGTTGCAAAAAGCGGCTGAAGATATCCATGCGGCTGCGCTCCACCGGATAGACCAGCAGCACCTCCGGCCCCAGATCGCCCGGCTCGATGTGGCTCCGGTGGCAGAGGGGGTGATCCGGCGCCATCACCAGAGTCAGATCGAAGGCAAACAGCGGCTCGAAGTGGAGATCGCCGCGGGCCTGCACATCGGAGGTGAGCAGCAGGTCGAGCTGGCCGCCTAGCAGGGCATTGATGGCATCAAAGCCCGGCACTGACTCCACCTCCAGATCCACCCCAGGCCACTGGCGGCGAAAATCGGGCAACAGCGGCAGCAGCCACTGG
>NZ_JRJY01000046.1:44137-45032 GCF_000801015.1 Aeromonas sp. ZOR0001
CTGCCCGCATCGCCGCTCTGCAGGGCTTGCAACTGTTTCTCGGTCTGGGCCAGAGCGGGCAGTACCTGACGGGCGAGGGCGAGCAGCTGGCCGCCTGCCGCGGTCAGCACCAGCGGGCGGCTTTTGCGCAGGTAGAGCTCCAGATTGAGGCGGGTCTCCAGCTCTTTGAGCTGGTGGGAGAGGGCGGACTGGGTGAGGTTGAGGGTCAGCGCCGCACCGGCCAGCGAGCCCTGCTCGGCCAGCGCGGTCAATGTTTTCAAGTGTTTGATCTCTATCCCTGCATTGCTTGGCACTGCCATAAGATGGCTCCTTGTGAGATTGCGTATGGCGCTGAGGTTGCGGTCGGCGGTGGCCTGCTGCGCTTCTTGACTGCGGCACCTCTTGCACCTGTAAAAATCGGCCTCTGTATCCTCGCGGTGAACCTTACCGGCGGTCAGTTGAGGATTATTTGAGAGCCACTTGAAGAGGATTCAATAGCCAGCGTCACCTTATCTTGTCATTTTGGATGTGTAAACATCTGGATGGCTAAATCATCCAGTTTCCCATCAGATGAATGAGCATAAGGAAATGAACCTATGACACGAGCACACACCCTGGGCTTCCCCCGTATCGGCGCCAAGCGCGAGCTGAAATTTGCCCTCGAATCCTACTGGCGTGGCGAGACCACTCAGGCCGAACTCGTTGCCGTGGGCAAGACGCTGCGTGAGCGCCACTGGCAGGCCCAGCACGGCGCCGGGGTCAATCTGCTGCCGGTGGGCGACTTTGCCTGGTACGATCAGGTGCTCGGCACCAGCCTGCTGGTAGATGCGGTGCCTGCCCGCCACCGCCATGGCGAGACCGATCTCGACACCCTGTTCCGGGTCGCCCGCGGCCGTGCGCCGACCGGCCCGGCGGC
>NZ_JRJY01000046.1:45099-56438 GCF_000801015.1 Aeromonas sp. ZOR0001
ACCAAATGGTTCAACACCAACTATCACTATCTGGTGCCGGAGTTCAGCCGTGATCAGCGCTTCAAGCTGGGCTGGAGCCAGCTGTTTGACGAGGTGGAAGAGGCCAAAGCGCTGGGGCTGCCGGTCAAGGCGGTGCTGCTGGGACCGGTCTCCTACCTGTGGCTCGGCAAGGAGAAAGAGAGCGGCTTCTCCCGCCTTGAACTGCTCGATCGCCTGCTCATCGTCTATCAGGAGATCTTGGCCAAACTGGCCGCCCAAGGAGTTGAGTGGGTGCAGATCGACGAACCTGCGCTGACGCTGGACTTGCCGGACGAGTGGCGGCTGGCCTACCTCAACGCCTACGAGCGCCTCGCGGGCCCCTGCAAGCTGCTGCTCACCACCTATTTCGGTTCGGTGGCTCATCAGCGCGACATTATCACCAGCCTGAAAGTTGATGGCCTGCATCTGGATCTGGTGGCCGCCCCCGAGCAGATGGAAACCCTGGTGCCGCATCTGCCCGCCCAGTGGGTCATCTCAGCCGGGGTGATCAACGGCCGCAACGTCTGGCGTGCCAATCTGGCCAAGCTGGCGCCGACTCTGAAGGCACTGAAAGCCAAACTCGGCGAGCGGCTCTGGGTTGCCTCCTCCTGCTCATTGCTGCACAGCCCGGTGGATTTGACCCTGGAGCAGGAGCTGGATCCCCAGACCCGCAGCTGGTTCGCCTTCGCCTTGCAAAAATGTTTCGAGTTGGGGCTGCTCAGAGAGTATCTGGATGGGGGCGAGCTCGACAAAATCACCGCCTACAGCCAGCCCATCGTCGATCGGGAGTCCGACAGCCGGGTGCACAAAAAAGCGGTGCAGTCACGGCTCGCCAGCCTCACCAACAGCGATTTTGATCGCCACAGCCCCTATCCGGTCAGGGCCGAGCTGCAGCGCTCGGATCTCAAACTGCCGCTACTGCCCACCACCACCATTGGCTCCTTCCCGCAGACCTCGCAGATCCGGGTATTGCGGCAGGATTGGCGCGCTGGTCGCATCGATGACAGCGCCTACGAGGCTGGCATTAAGGCGGAGATCCGCGATGCCATCGCGCGTCAGGAGGCCATCGGGCTGGATGTGCTGGTTCATGGTGAGGCCGAGCGCAACGACATGGTGGAGTATTTCGGGGAGCTGCTGGATGGCTTTGCCATCACCCGCTTCGGCTGGGTACAGAGCTATGGCTCCCGCTGCGTCAAGCCGCCGGTGATCACCCGCGATATTGACCGCCCGACCCCTATGACGCTCGAATGGACCCGATTTGCCCAGAGCCTGACCGATAAGCCGGTTAAGGGGATGCTGACTGGCCCCGTGACCATCCTCTGCTGGTCCTTCCCGCGCGAAGACGTGAGCCGCGAGCAATCTGCCCTGCAAATCGGGCTGGCCATTCGTGACGAGGTGGCAGATCTGGAAGCCGCCGGCATCAAGATCATCCAGATCGACGAACCGGCGATCCGCGAAGGCTTGCCCCTGCGCAAGCAGGATCATCAGGCCTATCTCGACTGGGCGGTGCGCGCCTTCCGTCTGAGCGCCAGCCCGGTGGCGGACAGCATCCAGATCCACACTCACATGTGTTACAGCGACTTCAACCTCATCATCGAGGCGGTGGCGGCGCTGGATGCGGATGTGATCACCATCGAGACCAGCCGCAGCCAGATGCAGCTGCTCGAAGCGTTCGAGCGCTTCAACTACCCCAACGAGATTGGCCCGGGCGTCTACGACATCCACTCGCCGAACGTGCCGAGCCAGAGCTGGATTGAGGGGTTGCTGCGCAAGGCGGCCAAGCAGATCCCGGCCGAGCGGCTCTGGGTCAACCCGGATTGCGGCCTCAAGACCCGCGGCTGGGAAGAGACGGAAGCCGCCCTCAAGGTGATGGTCGATGCCACCAGGGCGCTGCGGGCCGAGCTGGCGTAACCGGCAAGCCGTGACTGCCATCGGTAAGGTGGCGTGCTGACAAACGAACGAGAGAGGGGAAGCCACTGCTTCCTCTCTCTTTTTTCGTTGGCCACTTTTTCCACTGGCTTCTGAGCCTTGCCGCAGCCCGCTTTGCACTAGGCTCAGAGTTGGCAGAAGTGGATGGAGTCGCGGCCATGAGAGTCAGTCTGGGGAGCGCAATCCTGTGGGGATTGCTGGTGTGGCAGAGTGCATGGGCGGCGCCAGCGGCCGAGTTGAAGCTGGTCTATTTTGACGACTTTGCCCCATATTCGTGGCGTGACGAACAGGGCAAGATGCGCGGGCTGATGATCGACGTGGTGGATCGGGTGGCGGCACAGATGGAACTGCGGGTACGCCATGAAGGTTATCCGTGGCAACGGGCGCAAAAACTGGTGCGGATGGCGCAGGCCGATGGTTTTGTAACCATCGCCACCCGGGAGCGGCGCAGCTATACCCTGGTTGTGGAAGAGCCGGTCACTACCACTGTGCTAACCATTTTTACCCAGCGTGCCCATCCCCGCATGGCGGAATTTCAGCGTGCCAGCCGCTTGAGCGACTTCAAATCACTTACCTTTCTCGACTATTTCGGTAACGGCTGGGGCAAGGAGAACCTGGCGGGCTTCACCGTTCATCACACCATCAATGTCGATAATGTCTTCAAAATGCTGGCGGCGGGTCGGGGGGATCTGATGGTGACCGACCCACTGGTGGCACGTTTCAAACTCAACCAGCTGGGATTGTCCGGGCAGGTGGTCGAGGTGCCGCTGCAGCTTGCCTCTACCCCGTTCAATCTCTGCATCGGTAAGCACTCCCGCTTTAATACCCGGATAACCGAGTTCAACCGAGCCCTGCAACAGCTGCGACAAAGCGGCGAGTTGGCGCGTATCGTCGAACGCTATCGTTGATGCGCGGCCGCCATCTGCGGTTTGCCAAGGGCGTGTTTATCTTGGCGCCATATCGGCGATGGTTGCCCAGAAGGCATCGATCAAGGGCCCCTTGTTGTGGGGCGGACGGATCAGGCCAATGGTCCAGCAGGCTTCCCCATCTCTAAGGGGCAGGGTGAGTACATCCGGGTGCTCTATGGTGGTGGAGGAGGGGACCAGGGTCCAGGCGATCTCTGCCGCCGCGGTGGCGACGCCAGCGGCGAAGTCGTTGACGTACTGGATATCGCGAAAACGCAGCCCGCTCTGGGCCAGATAGTTCATCAGGTGATCGTAAAAGGACGGGGCCTTGTCACGACGCAGGATCGCCAGCGGCTTGTCCACCAGATCCGCCAACTCCCTCACATCGCGGTAGCTGGCGGGCAGTACGGCGACAAAGTGGGCTTCGACTACCGGCAGGGCGTGCCACCCCTTGGGGGCGGGCAGGCGGCAAAAACCGAGATCCAGCTTGCCTTCACTGAGCGCCAGCAGCTGGTGGTGGGTGGAGAGATCGTTGAGCTCGATGGTCACTTGCGGCCGCTCGGCGCGAAAGCGGGCAATGGCGGCGGGCACCAGGATTTTGGTGGCCACGCCAAAGCCGATGCGCAGGGTGCCGACATTGCCCCCCAGCACGTCGCGGGCGGTGCGCGAGAGTTGCTCGCTCTGGATGACTACAGCGCGGGCATCCTCATACAGCGCCCTGCCCAGTCCGGTGAGGCGAGTGGTACTGGCGTTGCGCTCGAACAGCTCGCCGCCCAGCTCCTCCTCCAGCCGCCTGATCTGTTTGCTCAGGGCCGACTGGGTAACATGCTGGCGCACCGCCGCCTGGCCGAAGTGCAGTACCTCCCCCAGGGTGACGAAGGCTTTCAGATCCCGTAGCTCCATCAGGGCTCCTTTCATTCCTGTTGGGAATGTTGAGTGGTCAAATTTGTCATTGGACGGAATTTTAGAAGTGTTGGATGCTTATGCCAATTCATTTCGGGTGCCCAGACAGGGGGCGCCGAGTTATCAGAGATGGCTGACACCATCAGCGCAGAAGGAGCAACACCAGATGCATCATCACAAGTTCAACGACTTCCCGAGCGATTTTCTGTGGGGCGCCGCCTCTGCCGCCTATCAGGTGGAGGGGGGCTGGAATGCCGATGGCAAGGGGCCCTCGGTGTGGGATCTCTTCACCAAGCTGCCGGGCAAGACCTTTCAGGGGAGCAACGGCGATGTGGCGGTGGATCACTACCACCGCATGGAAGAGGACGTGGCGCTGATGGCCGAGATGGGGCTCAAGGCTTACCGCTTCTCGGTGAGCTGGCCGCGCATCTATCCCACCGGTCGGGGGGAGGTGAACGAGGCGGGGCTGGCCTTCTACGAGAAGCTGATCGACACCCTCTTGGCCCACCAGATTGAGCCGGTGCTGACCCTTTATCACTGGGATCTGCCGCAGGCGCTGCAGGATGAGTACGGCGGCTGGGAAGACCGACGCATTATCGAGGATTTCGAGCGCTACTGCGTGACCCTCTATCAGCGTTTTGCCGGCAAGGTGAAGTACTGGGTGTCGCTTAACGAGCAGAACTACAACCTGACCAACGCCTATCAGCTCGGCACCCATCCGCCCGCTGTGCAGGATCGCAAGCGCTTCTTTGCCGCCAACCATATCGCGTTTCTGGCCAATGCCCGAGTGATCAAGGCGTTTCGCCAGCATGTGCCAAACGGCCTCATCGGCCCGAGCTTTGCCTACTCCCCTGCTTATCCGGCGTCGTGCGATCCGAAAGATATGCTGGCCTATGAGAACGCCGAGGAGTTCAACAACCTCTGGTGGCTGGATGCCTACTGCTTTGGCCGCTATCCGCAGGCGGCGCTCGCTTACTTGCGAGAAAACGGCGAGGCGCCGGAGATCCTGCCGGGCGATATGGAGTTGCTGCGAGAGGGGACGCCCGACTACATCGGCGTCAACTACTACTACACCCTGACCTACACTGATAACCCCTTGGGCGGTCAGACCCTGCAGCGGATCAACACCACCGGCAAGAAGGGCACTACGCCATCCAGCGGCATCCCCGGCCTCTACAAGACGGCGCCCAATCCGCACCTTGAGACCAGCAACTGGGATTGGGCCATCGACCCGACCGGTATGCGCATCGCCCTGCGTCGCCTCTCTTCCCGCTATGGCCTGCCGCTGATGATCACCGAGAACGGTCTTGGCGAGTTCGACAAGCTGGAGGCGGGCGACAAGGTGAACGATGAGTACCGCATCGATTACCTGCGCAGCCACGTCAAGGCGTGCCAGGAGGCGATGCAGGATGGGGTGGAATTGCTCGGCTACTGCGCCTGGTCGTTCACCGACATCCTGAGCTGGCTCAACGGCTATCAGAAGCGCTACGGCTTCGTCTATGTGGAGCGTGACGAGCAGGGGGGCTCCCTTCGCCGGATCAAGAAGGCGAGCTTCCACTGGTACAGCCAGGTGATTGCGAGCCAGGGCAAGCAGCTCTGACGATGTATCGCGTCGCGTAACCAGCGGGCCCGGGCAATCCCCGGGCCCGCGCTGTTTGTGGCGGGGGAGAGGGGATAAGCCGGTTTCTCACCGTGTGACTCATCCCTGTTTACTGATTTTTGTCCTGCCAAAGCCGCCGACCCCTGCTATTATCTGCGGCCGAACATGAGCCAATAAAAATCAGGATATCGTGATGACTGACCACACTTTTATTCCCGGCAAGGACGCGGCGCTGGAAGACTCCATCGAACGCTTCCAGACCAAGCTGCAAGCCTTGGGCTTTGATATTGAAGAGGCCTCCTGGCTCAACCCCGTGCCGAACGTCTGGTCGGTGCATATTCGCGACAAAGAGTGCGCCCTCTGCTTTACCAACGGCAAGGGTGCCAGCAAGAAGGCGGCCCTCGCGTCTGCCCTTGGCGAATATTTCGAGCGTCTCTCCACCAACTACTTCTTCGCCGACTTCTATCTGGGCGAGCAGGTCGCCAACGGCGATTTCGTTCACTACCCGAACGAAAAGTGGTTCCCCATCGAGGGTGACCAGTTCCCGGCCGGTCTGCTCGACAGCTTCACCCGCAAGTTTTACAACCCGGATGGTGAAGTGACTGCCGACATGCTGGTGGATCTGCAGTCAAACAACGAAGAGCGCGGTATCGTCGCGCTGCCGTTCGAGCGTCAGTCCGATCACGAGACCGTCTACATCCCGATGAACATCATCGGCAACCTCTATGTCTCCAACGGCATGAGCGCTGGCAACACCAAGACTGAAGCGCGCACCCAGGCGCTCTCCGAGGTGTTCGAGCGCCACGTGAAGAACAAGATCATCGCCGAGGCCATCAGCTTGCCGCTGATCCCGGACGAGGTCATTGCCCGTTATCCGGGGATTGCTGCCTCCATCGCCGCCCTCGAAGCGGAAGGCTTCCCCATTTACAGCTTCGATGCCTCCCTGGGTGGCCGTTATCCGGTCATCTGTGTGGTGCTGCTCAACCCGAGCAACGGCACCTGCTTTGCCTCCTTCGGCGCCCACCCGCGCTTCGAAGTGGCCTTCGAGCGGACCGTCACCGAGCTGCTGCAGGGCCGCGGTCTCAAGGATCTCGACGTGTTCGTGCCGCCGTCATTCGACAACGAGCAGGTGGCGGATCACCACAACCTCGAGACCCACTTCATCGACTCCTCGGGCCTTATCAGCTGGGATCTGTTCAAGCAGGATGCGGACTTCGAGTTTGCCGACTGGGATTTTCGTGGCACCTCGCAGGAGGAGTTCGACCACCTGATCGGCATCTTCCACGAGCTGGAGCAGCCGGTCTATATCGCCGACTACGAGCATCTGGGTGTCTACGCCTGCCGCATTCTGGTGCCGGGCATGTCCGACATCTATCCGGCCGAAGATCTGCTGCTGGCCAACAACAATATGGGCGCCAACCTGCGCGAAGTGATCCTGGCACTGCCATCACTGGATTGGGATGCCGAGCAGTACATGGCGTTGTTTGATCAACTGGATGAAGAGGGGCACGACGAGCGTACCCGTGTACGCGAGCTGCTGGGCATCGCCGCTGCCAAGGGTACCGCGCTGCACACCCTGCGCGTTGGCGAGCTGAAAGCCATGCTGGCGCTGGCCGCCGGTGAGCTGGAGACTGCTCTCGATCTCATCGATTGGACCATGGAGTTCAACCAGTCGGTGTTCTCAGCCGAGCGTGCCAGCTACTACCGCGCCCTGCGTGCCTGCGTCGAGTTGTTCCTCGACGAGGAGCGGGATCCGGAGCAGTATCGCGCCGTCTTCACTCGCATGTATGGCGAAGAGACGCTGGCACAGGCATGGGCTAACGCCACTGGCGAAGCACGCTTCCACGGGCTGGAAGCGGCCGACCTGTCGCTCTCCCAATTCCCGCTGCACCAGAAGCTGCTGGCGGCCTACGAGAAGCTGCAGAAGGCCAAGCGAGCCCATCACTGGGCGTGATCGTTGTTGTAAAGGAAGGGGCCGAGTGGCCCCTTCTGTTTATCGTGCAGCAAGGCACGGGATTGTTATTCAAAGATGAAATAAAAAACAAAAAATACCCCTAAGGGGGTTGATGACAGGGCAGGGGATGTGCTGTCTTTCTGCAAAGATATCTTGCCAATGCCACATTTCCATGCTCTAGAATAAATTCTTTAAAATCATTGCATTAAAAATGTGATATTTCTGTTTCAGCTGATACCTGGTGTAAAGTGGCGTAGCCATCGCACTAAAATATTTGTAGTAAAATTACATTCGCACTCTGATAAACTTGATCAATGTCAATTTTGGCTATTTGGCCCTTTGTTATGATTTCAACAGGCAAAACATTCAGGTAGAAAATAATTGAAAGCTGAATCTCCATTCGATTGTCTCAAGCCCGAAGCCATCGCTGCACTGGCTGAAGACATCACCTATGCCAAGGCTACCAAGCCGGCATACAAGGTCATTCCACTGGCCATCACCGCAGGCGCTTTCATCGCCATCGCATTTATCTTCTACATCACAGTGACTACCGGAACCGGCTCCATGCCTTGGGGTATGGCCAAGTTGGTGGGCGGTCTCTGCTTCTCTCTCGGACTTATTCTCTGTGTGCTGCTCGGTGCCGAGCTGTTCACCTCCACCACCCTGACGCTGGTGGCCAAGGCTGCCAATCGCATCAGCTGGGCTCAGCTGCTCAAGAACTGGGGTCTGGTCTACTTCGGCAACCTGATTGGCGGTCTGCTGATGGTGGCGCTGATCATCGTTTCTGCCGAGTACACGGCCGCAGACGGTCAGTGGGGTCTCAATGCCCTCAAAGTGGCCCAACACAAAATTCACCACACCTTCTTTGAAGCGGTGGCGCTGGGTATCCTCTGTAACCTGATGGTATGTCTTGCTGCCTGGATGGCTTTTGGAGCCCGCAGCGCGACTGACAAGGTAGTGGTTATGCTGCTGCCGGTTGCTATGTTCGTTGCCTCAGGTTTCGAGCACAGCATCGCAAACATGTTTATGATTCCGGTTGGTATCGCTATCCACAGCGTGGCTAGTCCGGAATTTTGGCAGGCCATCGGCCAGGATCCGGCAACCTTTGCTGACCTGACCGTATCCAACTTCGTCCTACACAACCTCATCCCCGTGACCATCGGCAATATCATCGGTGGTGGCGTGATGGTTGGTCTGACTTACTGGTTTATCTTCCGTCGTCATCATTAAGGATGATTGCGGGATACTACATCAATACCGTGTGAGGTAATGAAAAATGGCAGAACTTAACGAACAGTTCCAAAAAGCATGGGAAGGCTTCGCGGCCGGTGAATGGCAGACCTCTGTCAACACCCGTGACTTCATCCAGAAGAACTACACCCCGTATGAAGGTGACGAGTCCTTCCTGGCTGGCGCGACCGAAGCGACCACCAAGCTGTGGGACAAGGTCATGGAAGGGATCAAAATCGAGAACCGCACTCATGCGCCGGTTGATTTTGATACTGACCTGCCCTCCACCATTACCGCACACGATGCCGGTTATATCGATCAGAGCCTGGAGCAGATCGTTGGTCTGCAGACTGACAAGCCGCTGAAGCGCGCCATCATCGCCAACGGCGGTATCAAGATGGTTAAAACTTCTTGCGAAGTGTACGGTCGTCAACTGGACCCGATGGTCGAGAAGATCTTCACCGAATACCGCAAGACTCACAACCAGGGCGTGTTTGACGTTTACACCAAAGACATCCTGAACTGCCGTAAGTCTGGTGTTATCACCGGTCTGCCGGATGCCTACGGCCGTGGCCGTATCATCGGTGACTACCGTCGTGTTGCTCTGTACGGTGTTGACTTCCTGATGGCCGACAAACTGGCCCAGTTCAAGTCCCTGCAAGCTGACCTGGAAAACGGCGTCAACCTGGAAGCTACCATCCGTCTGCGCGAAGAGATCTCCGAGCAGCACCGTGCCCTGGCACAGATGAAGGTGATGGCTGCCAAGTACGGTTGCGATATCTCCGTACCGGCCAAGAACGCCAAAGAAGCTGTACAGTGGACCTACTTCGCCTACCTGGCGGCAGTCAAGTCCCAGAACGGTGCAGCCATGTCCTTCGGTCGTACCTCCAGCTTCCTGGATATCTACATCGAGCGTGACCTGCAGAAAGGCCTGATCACCGAGCAAGAAGCCCAGGAGCTGATGGACCACATGGTCATGAAGCTGCGTATGGTTCGCTTCCTGCGTACTCCGGAATACGATTCACTGTTCTCCGGCGACCCGATGTGGGCGACCGAGACCCTGGCTGGTATGGGCGTTGATGGCCGTACTCTGGTCACCAAGAACAGCTTCCGTATGCTGAACACCCTGTACACCATGGGCCCGTCCCCTGAGCCGAACCTGACCATCCTGTGGTCCGAGAAGCTGCCGGTCGGTTTCAAGAAGTACTGTGCCAAGGTATCCATCGAGACCTCTTCCGTTCAGTACGAGAACGACGATCTGATGCGTCCGGATTTCAACAACGATGACTACGCCATCGCTTGCTGTGTATCCCCGATGATCGTTGGCAAGCAGATGCAGTTCTTCGGTGCTCGTGCCAACCTGGCCAAGACCATGCTGTATGCAATCAACGGTGGTATGGACGAGAAGCTCAAGATCCAGGTCGGTCCGAAAACCGAGATGGTCAAGTCCGAGTACCTCGACTACAACGACGTAATGGATCGTCTGGACCACTTCATGGATTGGCTGGCCAAGCAATACGTTGCTGCGCTGAACATCATCCACTACATGCACGACAAGTACAGCTACGAAGCCTCTCTGATGGCGCTGCACGACCGTGACGTATATCGCACCATGGCGTGTGGTATCGCTGGTCTGTCCGTAGCCGCTGACTCCCTGTCTGCCATCAAGTACGCCAAGGTCAAGCCGATTCGTGACGAAGATGGCGTTGCCATCGACTTCGAAATCGAAGGCGAATACCCGCAGTTCGGTAACAACGACGCTCGCGTCGATGATATCGCCTGTGACCTGGTTGAGCGCTTCATGAAGAAGATTCAGAAGCTGAACACCTACCGTGGTGCTGTTGCTACCCAGTCTGTTCTGACCATCACCTCCAACGTGGTATATGGCAAGAAGACCGGTAACACCCCGGATGGCCGTCGTGCTGGTGCTCCGTTCGGCCCGGGTGCAAACCCGATGCACGGTCGTGACCAGAAGGGTGCCGTTGCTTCCCTGACTTCTGTAGCCAAGCTGCCGTTCGCTTACGCTAAAGATGGTATCTCCTATACCTTCTCCATCGTACCGAATGCACTGGGTAAAGATATGGAAGCCCAGAAAGCCAACCTGGCTGGCCTGATGGACGGTTACTTCCACCACGAAGCCAACGTAGAGGGTGGTCAGCACCTGAACGTGAACGTGATGAACCGTGAAATGCTGCTGGACGCCATGGAAAACCCGGAGAAATATCCGCAGTTGACCATCCGCGTATCCGGTTATGCCGTTCGCTTCAACTCTTTGACCAAAGAGCAACAGCAAGACGTCATCACCCGTACCTTCACAGCTTCTCTGTAATCGAGACATAGTGAGCAAAAACCGGCGCCAAGGCGCCGGTTTTTTTATGCGTGTGATTCAGGGGAGTAGGCTTACATCCAGTTCCATCGTAATCACGACATGTATGGAGATGGTATTCACCTGACAGTTGTCATGGGGTATTTGAACAGTGCTATGGCGCAGGTGTTCATCAGGGTTGAACTTGGCACAGCCTGTAATGCGATAACTCGTTATTCACGCTCTAAGGGAATAGGGCGATTGCTTTGCCTGCCATTGCATCAGTGTTGCTATGGCTCGTGGAACAGCTGATCAGGTTTAAGGGGTGAACAGAGGCGCCATCGCGAGTATCAAGCAATACCCATAAGCCTGTGACTATGGAATCATTCTCTGCCTCTGCCTCTGCCTCTGCCTCTGCCTCTGCCTCTGCCTCTGCCTTTGCCTTTGCCTTTGCCTCTGCCTCTGCCTCTGCCTCTGCCTCTGCCTCTGCCTCTG
>NZ_JRJY01000161.1:0-3331 GCF_000801015.1 Aeromonas sp. ZOR0001
CACTGGCACTGGCACTGGCACTGGCACTGGCACTGGCACTGGCAGCATACCCAGCTCTGTTACCGTCTCCAACCTTGGCGGCCTGGAATCTCGTCTCGACCGCACCAATGAGCTATTGGCTACGACCAACGCCGTTGACCTTCATGGCGTAGAAACGCGGATTGATGAAACTAACCGGCTGCTTTCCGACACCTTCACAACCAGCGTCCCCGCACAAACCCTGCCCGATACCGCGCAGGGAACCTCTTGGTGGAAGTCTCGTTATCCCGCTGGGATGGCAGGCTTATGGAACGGATTCACGCAAGAGCTGCAACACACCGCGCTTTTTGACTGGCTTAATGGCTTCCGCCTACAGCTGTCGGGGGGAGGGGAATACCCTACCTGGACAATCTGTTTTGACATGGGATTCGCTGACTTCGGCTGCCATCAACTGACCGTTCCCCCGAATGTCTGGATAGCCATTCGTGCTTTCGTCATCTTCTGCGCCGGCTTGCTGGCCAGGCGTTTAGTGTTCGGCGGCTAAGTCCGCGCTGCTTGGTTTTCTCATGCGAAAAATGAGGTGCTCTCATGCTTGATTGGTTTGCTCACCGCTGGAATGACTTCCTGAACCTGCTCTATTCACTGTTGCTCTCGCTCTTTGACATGCTCAAAGATTTGGCCTGCTTCCTCTTTGAAGCGATCTTGTCGATTGTTCACCTGGCTATCTCCGGCCTTGGCTCCATGCTCGGGGCCATGAACATCATTCAGTACTTCTCCATGCTCCCCGCTGATGTGCAAAACATCATGGCCATCGCGGGGGTGAATGATGCCTCAGCCATCATTGTGACGGCGATTGGCGTTCGCCTGATCCTCCAGTTGATCCCCTTCACCAGACTCGGTTCATAAGGAGGCAACATGGCACTAAACATCATTGTTGGCCGTCCCGGCTCTGGCAAATCGTATGAAGCAGTCGCATTTCACGTGATCCCAGCCATCAAGGAAGGCCGTCGTGTGGTCACCAACCTGCCGTTGATGATGGATCATCTGATCGCCGTGTTTGGCGAGGAGGTGAGGGATCTCGTTGAGGTTCGTCAGGATGGCTTTAGTCGGGAGCACGGCGCTATCAAGGCGTTCTCTGACCCCGAGCACTTCACCCAGGAGGAGTGGCGCAACGAGCAGGGGCAAGGCCCGCTGTTTGTCATTGATGAATGTCACTTCCAATACCCCCGAGCAGGGCGTAACAAGAAGGCGAGCGATGACCTCATCAACTGCCTAGAATATTTCTCCATGCACCGTCATTACGGCCACGATATTCTGTTTATGACCCAGTCCCTAGGGAAGGTGCACAAGGATCTGCGTGACATGATCGAGATCCAGTTCTTGGTCAGCAAACACGCCGCTGCGGGCTCTGATAAAACCTACACCCGCAAAGTACTCGATGGTGCTGGGGCTCGCGCAACCTGCCTCTCTGAGTCTGTTCGCCGGTACGACAAGACGTTCTTCCCGTTCTACAAGTCACATACCCAAACAGAAGGCAGTGTTCAGGAGGCCAAAGCCTCCGACATTGTGCCGCTGTGGAAAAGATGGTGGTTGTGGTTGGCGGTGATCCTCATCTTCATCGGTGTCCCGATGAGCGTAAAGTCCCTGTTCAATATGCTGGGCAGTGATGACCCAGCGCCGGTATCTGTGCCGGTAGAGCAGGCAGCAGCATCACCAGCGTCTTCTGACCCAGAAGTGAAGGCGGCGGCACCAGTCATGCCGACCCCCCCTGCTAAAAGCGTGCAGGAAGCCCCATTCTCCAAATTTGATATCACCATTACCGGCTGGGCGGATACATCCTATAAGGACAATACCGGTAAGTTTCATGCCCAGTTCGAGTACTACCTGGAGGCCAAGGGCAACAATGCCTATTCCTTCTCAATGAAACTGAGCGACTTAATGATGGCCGGTTATCAGGTCTATTCCCTTGGGCCTTGTCTGCTGCGCTTGGTATATGATGAACGGGAGCATTTTCTGTACTGTCAGGGCAACAAGCCCCAGCAAGAAAGCTCGGCAACGATGGCACTCGCTGCGCTTCCCCTGAACTAGCGCCTCCACGTATTCCAGGAACAACCTTGAGAAGGGGCCCCCGCTTGCGGGGTAGAGTCTCAAGGTTGGTCATGGGCCCCGAGTTTCGCATGAGAAACTTTTGCGCATGCGCAATTTCTCGTTGGCCCCATCCATTCGCTGCCAGGCTTTCATTTTCGGCTAGGGGGGGTGATTATGCGTAGGTCATCCCTCTTGGTGTTCATCGGCGATGCGGCTCGGCTGAGCAACTTGTTGCTCTGATGAGACGTATCCAGCAAGCGCGCACGCTGCTTTTGTGAACCACATCGGCTCTTGCGCGCGCTAGATGCCCCGCGCTGACCCTGGGGGGGAGGGGGCATCCGTGGCCCCAGAGTCCACTGTCTTTAATAGTGGACTCTTGTCTCAAAATGGGACATTTGTGGTTTCAGAATATCGACTAAGGGGAGGGGACATGGTTCCAAGAGATGTTCGGGTGCAGCTAAATGAGCAGTTGGTTGAACTAGCCAATTCCTATTGCCAACACTATGGCTCCAAGCACGATGCATTGTCTGCTTTAGGTGAGGATCTTCTGCGTTTGGCTGATCAAGGTGTCCATGATGGTTCTTCGTCATGGATCGCATTAATACAGGAGTTGTGTCGCCGTAGTGGTTAAATTCCCCTGTGTTATCTCTCACGTGATGCCGATAACCCTATTTATCGGCATTTCGTTCGATAGTGCTGGTTCAAGGAGAAAGGTATGAATTATCCCGTAATGATCGAGCGTGATGGTGATGCTTGGATGGCATATTTTCCAGATTTACCAGAAGCCTTAACCGGCGGAAACTCTCGCGAGGAAGCTTTGGCCGAGGCACGTGACGCGCTGGTAACCGCCTTTGAATTCTACTTTGAGAGTAACCGTCCCATACCGCTGCCGTCTGCGCCCGCAGCCGGCCAGGAGCTGGTGATGGTGCCTCCGAATCTTTGGGGCAAGGTGTTACGGCTCAATGCCATGATTAAGAATGCTCAGCCCTGATCTCAATCCATTTCACCTGGTGGCGTGGCATTGGGGTCACACTGAGCCAACAGTTCTTCCAGCGTGTAGCGCAGCTGGCCACGCAGTTTGGCGCGAGCACGCTCCACATCATCAAACGCTGCAGTCAGCAGCGCCGGATCGCCATCTTCAAGAGCAGCCTGCAGATAGGCAACCATGTCGGCCTCAGTGGCCAAGCAGTCAACCGCATCAAAGCGGCTCCATTGTTCGGTTCTCTTCATTCCGTCCTCCTACACCCGTCATTGCGCATAATGT
>NZ_JRJY01000072.1:0-240 GCF_000801015.1 Aeromonas sp. ZOR0001
GTTGCGCGAAGCGTGAGGCTGAAAATCCCCTTGAGCATCAGGAAGGTAGAGATGGTTTGGTCGGTGTAGAGCTGGCTGCGTCCCCGCCGCCTATGATGGTCGTGGTGAAACCAGTTACGCATGGCCTCGGCATCAACCCAGAAGGTGAGTGAACCACGGTTAAGCAAAGACTTGTTGTATTGAGGCCAGTTGGTGACCCATGATGCAGACTTGAAGAGGATGGTGGTGATCAGATCACCA
>NZ_JRJY01000043.1:0-1969 GCF_000801015.1 Aeromonas sp. ZOR0001
GCATGCTGAGTCGGGAGACCTCCGAGTTCTCGGTCGCCATTCGCAGCGCCCGTATTCAGCCGGGCAGCGTCACCCTGTTTGCCGGTGCCGGCATTGTCGCCGGTTCCGAGCCTGTCGCCGAGTGGGCCGAACTCGACAACAAGATCGCCAATGTGCTCTCCCTGCTGGGATAGTCATTCACCCTTTTCACGCTACGAGAGCCCCTATGCCCACCCGTAAAGAGCCTGCCAGCGAAGAGTTTGCCTGCACACCGTTTTCGAGCCAGCACGCCACCTTCAACCACGTCTGGTCCTCCCTCTTGCTGGAGGAGCTCTTTCGCCTCGGGGTGCGCGATATCGCGCTGGCCCCCGGCTCCCGCTCTGCGCCGCTGACCATGGCGGCAGCCGCCCATACCGGTTTTCGCCGCCATCAGCATTTTGACGAGCGCGGCCTCGGCTTTATGGCGCTGGGGCTGGCCAAGGGGAGCAACCGGCCGGTGGCGGTGATCATGACCTCGGGCACCGCAGTGGCCAACCTCTGGCCCGCCGTGGCAGAGGCCCAGCTCACCGGCGTGCCGCTGATTATTCTCTCCGCCGATCGCCCTCACGAACTGATCGACAACGGCGCCAATCAGGCGATCGACCAGCAGGGGATCTTCGGCCGCTACCCCGTCTATCAGCAGAACCTGCCGAGCCCCACCCCGACCATTCCGGCCGCCTTCGTGTTGAGTTCGGTGGACCAAGCCTTGGCCAAGCAGGTGCTCACCCCCGGGGTGGTGCACTTCAACTGCATGTACCCCGAGCCCCTCTACCCGGGCGAGCACTATCAGGATTTCTCCGACTATCTGGCCCCCCTCGGTGACTGGCTCGGCTCGCACAAGCCCTGGAGCCCGTGGCAGCAAAGCGAGCCGACCTGCCCCCCTCAGGCGGAGTGGGAAAGCTTTCGGCAACAGCGCGGCATCGTTGTGGCTGGTCGCATTACCGACCCGAAGCAGGCACAGACTGCCGCCGCGCTGGCGGAGCAACTCGGCTGGCCGCTGCTGGCAGATCTGCAGAGCCAGATCCGCTTCGATAGCCGCAACCTAATCCACATGGATCTGGCGCTCAACGACCCTGAATTCGTCGCCGAGCTGGGCCGCGCCGAGGTGCTGCTGCAATTTGGCGCGCGACTTGTCTCCAAGCGGCTTGGCCAGTTCATAAAACACCATTCATGGCTAGATTACTGGCTGGTGGATCCGCAACCGGCGCGGCTCGATCCCGACTACCGGTTGCGCAACCGGCTGCTCTGCAGTGCCAGCGCCTTTGCTGCGGCCCATCCGGTCACCACCCAGGCCCCTTGGCACACATTGGCCGAGCTGCAACACAACGCCAGCCAGCAGATCGCCGCTGCCTGCGAGCACTTCTCGGAACTCGGGGTCTGCCATCGCCTCAATTCCCTTATCGAAGGGCAACTGTTTGTCGGCAACAGCATGCCAGCCCGATTGATGGATATGCTCGGCGAAACGGGCAAGGGGCCGAGCCGGGTGATGACCAACCGCGGCGCCTCCGGCATCGATGGCCTCATCGCCACCGCCTACGGGTTTGCCCAATCAATCGAGCAGGACAGTGATGAGCCCACTACCCTGCTGCTTGGGGATCTCAGCGCCCTGCACGATCTCAATAGCCTCGCCCTGCTCAGCAAGGCGAGCCGACCGCTGGTGGTGATCCTGCTCAACAACGATGGCGGCAGCATCTTCCGTATGTTGCCGGTGCCCACCGAAGGAGAGCTGCTGGAGAGCTACTACCGGCTGCCCCACGGTCTCAGCTTTGAACATGCCGCCGCCATGTTTGGCCTCGCCTATCGCGCGCCGACCACACTGGCCGAGTTCGAGCGCGATTACAGCGCCGCCCTCCAACATGGCGTTACCTTGATCGAGATCCGGGTACCGAGCGAGCAGGTGGCCGATGATCTCAAGGCGCTGGGGGCCGCCATCCGTGGCAAATAAAGATGC
>NZ_JRJY01000043.1:2164-6637 GCF_000801015.1 Aeromonas sp. ZOR0001
AGCAGAGCCACCAGTGGCTGGTCGCCGAGCTGGCCAACCGCAACATTGAACGCTATCTGCTGGCGGGTTACTCGCTGGGTGGGCGACTGGCCCTCTATCACGCCAGCCGCGAGCCCGCCGGGCTGCGGGGGCTGCTACTGGAGAACTGCAACCCGGGGTTACCGGCCTGTGAACGGGCCGCCCGCATCCAGCACGATGAACAGTGGGCGCAGCGCTTCGAGCGTGAGCCTCTGGCTGACGTGCTGGCAGATTGGTACCGGCAAGGGGTGTTTGCCGATCTTGACGATGCGGCTCGAGCCAGCCAGATCGCCCGCCGCCTTGGCAACGACGGTCAGGGCATCGCCACCATGCTGCGCGCCACTTCGCTCGGCAAGCAGCCGGATCTCACCCCCTGGCTCATGGCGAGCCAGCTGCCGGTTACTTATGTGAGTGGCAAGCGGGATCACAAATTCCATCAGCTGGCTTGCCAGCTGGCGAACCAAAATCGCAGAATCAACCACTTGGTGCTGGATGGCGGCCATAATCTGCACGCCCATCAGCCTGATAACTTTGCCCGACTCCTCGCGGAGTGGGTCAACCAACAAGAAGAGACGAGTCATGATTGAAGCAATGACGGAAGCTGAACTGTATGCACCTGTTGAATGGCAGGATTGCTCCGCCGGTTACGAGGACATCCTCTATCACAAGTCCAACGATGGCATTGCCAAGATCACCATCAACCGTCCCCAGGTACGCAACGCCTTCCGCCCCCGCACCGTCAAAGAGATGCTGCAGGCGCTGGCCGATGCCCGTTATGACGATCAGATCGGCACCATCATCCTGACCGGTTTTGGCGAGAAAGCCTTCTGCGCCGGCGGCGACCAGAAGATCCGTGGCGACTACGGTGGATACCGCGATGACGAGGGGACTCACCACCTCAACGTGCTCGACTTCCAGCGCGACATCCGCACCTGCCCGAAACCTGTGGTTGCCATGGTAGCGGGCTACGCGGTCGGTGGCGGCCACGTGCTGCACATGATGTGTGACCTGACCATCGCCGCCGACAACGCCCAGTTTGGCCAGACCGGCCCGAAAGTGGGCTCCTTCGACGGCGGTTGGGGTGCTTCCTACATGGCTCGCATCGTCGGCCAGAAGAAGGCCCGCGAGATCTGGTTCCTCTGCCGCATGTACGATGCGAGCCAAGCCCTCGACATGGGTCTGGTCAACACCGTCGTGCCGTTGGCCGAACTGGAGCGCGAAACCGTGCGCTGGTGCCGCGAGATGCTGCAAAACAGCCCGATGGCGCTGCGCTGCCTGAAGGCGGCCCTCAATGCCGACTGTGACGGCCAGGCAGGGTTGCAGGAGCTGGCGGGCAATGCCACCATGCTGTTCTACATGACCGAAGAGGGTCAGGAAGGGCGCAACGCGTTCAACGAAAAACGCCGTCCCGACTTCTCCAAATACAAGCGGAACCCCTGATGACACTAGCCCTCTATCGCTATCAACTGCCTTTTACCCAGCCACTGACCTTTCACGGCAAGGTGGAGGTGGCGCGAGAGGGGCTGTTGGTGCGCATCAACGACGGCTGGGGGGAAATTGCCCCCCTGCCCGGCTTCTCGAAAGAGAGCCTGCAACAGGCAGAGGCAGAAGCCCTTGCCACGCTGGCGGTCCTGGCCGCCGGCGATACCCCGAACCCCGTGCTGCCGTCGGTGCAATTTGGCCTCGACTGCGCGCGCCGGACATGGCCCGAGCAGCGCAACCCGCTGCCGGAGCCCTATCCCCTCATTCAAGGCTCCCCCCAGGAGCTACTGCGCAACTGGAAAGAGTGGCTGCACCGCACGCCCGGCAAGGCCAAGCTGAAGGTGGCCCGCTACCCGATGCGTGACGAGCTGGCGCTGATCCGCCTGCTGTGCGATCGCCTCCCCTCCCTCAAGCTGGTGCTGGATGCCAACCAGGGCTGGACCCGCGAGGAGGCATGGACCTTCTGCGGCCATCTCGACCCGAATCGCATCGAGTATCTGGAAGACCCTTGCGCCGACTTTGCCGACATCGCCTTTGTCGTCAACCGCACCGGCATGCCGGTGGCGCTGGACGAACTGCTGGCACAAGGCAAGCCGTGGGAGCCGATCCCGCAACTGCGCGCGCTGGTGCTCAAGCCTACCCTGCTCGGTTCACTCGCCAACTGCGAAGCGCTGATCGCCCGCGCCCGCGAACTGCGGCTCAAGGTGATCATCTCCTCCTGTTTCGAATCAGATCTGGGCCTGAACCAGCTCTTTCATCTGGCAGGCGAGTGGGCACCGGAACAGGCGCCGGGGCTGGATACCCGCCGCTGGATGGCAGGCAACCTGCTGGGGGAAGATGGCAAACCGGATTTGAGTCGACTGGAGCAACTGTATTACCGTGATTGACCCCTCCCGTTCACCCGCACAGACACCTTGCCCGGTACGCCACCGGGCAATCTCAGCCCCGAACCGCATTGCCATCCACACCGCCTCGCCTCTCAGTTACCGCCAGCTCGATGCCCGCCTCAACAGCCTGTGCCAACAGCTGGAACAAGCCGGAGTGCATCGTGGCGATCATCTGGCAGCGGTGGTGCGCGGTGCGCTGGAAGATGTGCTGCTGGCGTGGGCCTGCGTGCGCAGCGGCGTGGTGTTCTGCCCGCTCAATCCCGCCTTTCCTCTCGAAAAGCAGCGTGAGCTGGCGGTACAACTCGATGCCGATGCCTTCTGGTCGGCAGGGGAGATCCCGGCAGGCAACTGGCAGCCCTTGCAGTTCAACTTCACGCGCGAGCTGCCAGCAAGCGAGGAAGCGTGGCCGCTGGAATCGACCCAGCTCAACAACATGATCCTCACCTCCGGCTCCAGCGGTACGCCGAAAGCGGTGGTGCACCGGCTCTGCAACCACCTTGCCTCGGCGCGCGGCTCTGCCACCCTCATTCCCCTCGATGAGAAGTCCGGCTGGCTGCTCTCCCTGCCACTGTTCCATGTCGGCGGCTACGCCATCCTGTTTCGGGTCTTTCTGGCGGGTGCAACTCTGGTGCTGGATCAACGTGAACGCTCCCTCAAGGAGCGGCTGGAGTGCCAGCCCATCACTCACCTCTCGCTGGTGCCGACCCAGCTCTGGCGCCTGCTGGCAGAGGGTTTTGATCCCGCCCGTACCCGCCTGCGCGAGTTGCTGCTCGGCGGTGCCGCCATCCCGCAGCCGCTGGTGAGCCGCCTCTGCGCCATGGGGCTCGAACCCAAGGTGAGTTATGGTCTCTCCGAGATGGGGAGCCAGGTCTGCACCGCTATCCCCGGCGATGCAGGCGTAGTTGGCAAACCGCTACCGGGACGGGAAGTGTGCATCAGGGAGCAGGAGATCTGCGTGCGCGGCGCCACCCTGTTTGCCGGTTACTACCGGGCTGGCGAGCTGGATCTGCCCCTCGATGGCGAAGGCTGGTTTCATACTCGCGACAAGGGGAGGTTCACTGCGGCAGGGGAGCTGCTGGTAGAGGGACGGCTCGATAACCTCTTCATCTCGGGTGGCGAAAACATCCAGCCCGAAACCATCGAGCAGCGACTGGTAGATCATCCCGCTGTCGCCCAGGCGCTGGTGGTGCCGGTACCGAGCGACGAGTGGGGGCAACGCCCCGCCGCCTTTATCGACTGGCACGGCGAGCCGGTTCCCGACTCCGAACTGGCTGCCTGGATCCGTGCCACCCTGCCCGGCTTTATGGTGCCCGACCACTGGCTCCCCTGGCCCGATCTCGGTGGCAATCTCAAACCCTCACGCCAACAGTTGGGCAAGATTGCCCGACAGCTGACCACCTTGTCACAACAAGCTGAATGAGATCGGACTCACAATTTCCCGATCTGCTCTGAAAACAGAAAAAGAAACATGTGAGTCCTTACTGCGGCGCCAGCCCACGATAATCCGATCAGACTCAAAAAGCCATCATCTTATTGATTTATCTGATTTTTAATTGACGATTGATATCCCTTTGGAACTGGTTAAATTGCCTTGCGATTACTCGCAAGACAATACACAAACAAGAACAAAGGGATAAAAATGAACCGTTCAGGTACCGGGTGGCTGCTGCTGGCAGGCCCCCTGCTTTTGGCTACATCCTCGGCGCAAGCCAACTACTCCCCCAATGACTGGCGACAGTATCAGCTGACTGGCGAATCGAGCCGGCAACTGGCCGCACGCATCACCGAGATCACCTACGAGCTCAAGGCGCGCAGCAGCAATGCTCCTTACCAGCAGCTTAGGGTCTACCGTCGCTTCGACTGGCAGAGCAGCGATCTCGCGGCCCTCGCCGAACAGCAGTGTGGCGAGCCGCAGCTCAAGGTAGATTCGGGCTGGCAGATCCGCTTCATGCGCTGTGAAGACCGGATTCCGGCGGGCAAGCTCATTCCCGCCAGCAGTTATGACTTCGGTTATGGCCTCAAGCAGGGTCGCTGGGAGCAGCTGGCGGGCACGCCGACCGCCCAGCGGCAGGAGCGTCTGCCGCTG
>NZ_JRJY01000043.1:6738-23999 GCF_000801015.1 Aeromonas sp. ZOR0001
ATCCTGGGTCAGAGCGAAAGGGAGCTGGATCGCTGCGAACTCAACGCACAAGGCGGCTGCGCAGAGTCGGAGTGGCACTATCAGCCGCAGGATTGGCAGCAGTTGCAGGTACTTGAAGAGACCCCGAGTGAGCGGGATGGCCGGTTGGAGCAGATATTTTTCCGTCTGCAACCGGTGGCAGGCAGTCAGGCAGCCGCTCAGGTCAGCGAGATCCACGTCTGGCGCCGTTATCAGTGGCAGCTGGATCAGCTCACGCCTCAGCAGGAGTGTGATGAGCCACAGGAGCGCAAGGAGGGGAGCAACACCATCCGTTATCGCATCTGTCGTCAGGTGATCCCCGCTGGCAGCGAGGTTCAGGTAACGTTGCAAGATAGCGGCTACCAATACCCGGTCGCCGGCGGCGAGTGGCAACCCCTGCCAGAGAGCAAAGAGTGGCAGGAGAGCCGGGTGCTCAATCGCCCCATCGTGCTGGCCAGCAAGGAGGAGCAGCTGGAGTGCCGCCGCGCCAACGGTCGTCTCTGCTCCGAGCCCGAGCAGCCCGATGTGGATCTGCTCGACAGCGATGCCGCCAAACTGGTGGCCGACGTGAGCGGCCAGAACAGCCCTGCCTGGCAGGCGGATTACGGCCACGATGACGCCAAGCTGATGGCGGTGGTGCGCGGCATGCGTGCCCTGCTGGCGGCCAACCAGCCGACCCATCCGGCAATGGACAAGCTGCTCTACTATGTGCGCGCCCACAACTACCACGGCGGCGTTGGCAAAGAGAGTGATCAGGTCGCCCGGGCACTGGCCGGGGTAATGATTGATCTGCTCAACCACCCATTGCTGCTGGGAGCGGAACCACAGGAGCAGGCTGGCACAGTGCTGGAAGCCTGGAGCGTGGCGGCGCAGGGACAACTTGGGCAAGCCGCCTTCCGCCAGAGTGCCGCCCCCATGCTGGCCCAGCTCAACCAGGCGCTCGGCTATGCGGTGCAACATGCGGCACAGATCAATGGCCACAAACCCTGGGCCGATGGCCTGTTCGAGCTGCTCAATCTGGTCGATCAGAGCGCCTCTTACGGTCAGCAGGCAGACTTCAGCGCAGCTGTGCTGCAACAGGAGACGGCATTGCGCCAGAGCCTGCTGCAACTGGGCCTGAGCGAACTTGCCCTCTGGAAACAGCGCGATGGCTCACGGGATCTGTTTATCTTCAACAACATCCTCGATGCCCACAGCCGCCTCTACCAGATGATGCGCTACCTCCATCACACCAGCCCGGATAAGGCGATCGCCTACCGCCAACAGCTGGATCGCGATGTCATCGCTATCATGCGCCAGCAAGGGCTGATCCCGAGCGGACAGCATCCGGCTGCCATGTTGGAAGAGGTATCCCTGACCCTCTCCAGCTACTACCTCACCTACACGGATCGCACCAGCGAAGCCTGTATCAGTGGCGAGTTCGCCGGGCTTTGTGCCCCGATCCGCATGGAAGATATTCTGCCGTTCGAGCACACCTGCTCGCCCACCCTGCGTCTGCGCGCTCAGGATCTGACCCAGTCTCAGGCCGAAGGGATCTGCCGCGAGCTGGGTGACGAGGAGCAGCGCTTCCACCAGCAGATGGAGACAGGCTGGCAACCGGTGGCCGATGATCACAACGAGGCGCTGGAGCTGGTGATCTTCAACTCCTCCGCCGACTGGGGCCGCTACGGCAGCGCGCTGTTTGGTGTCTCCACCGACAATGGCGGCATCTATATTGAGGGGGATCCGGCTCGCCCCGGCAATCAGGCCCGCTTCTTCGCCTATGAGGCGGAGTGGAAACGCCCTGCCTTCCAGGTGTGGAACCTGCGCCACGAGTACGTTCACTATCTGGATGGGCGCTTCAACCAGTACGGCAGTTTCGGCCACTATCCGCTCAACCGCACTACCTGGTGGGCCGAGGGGATTGCAGAGTACATCGCCCACGGCCAGTGCTTTGCCCGGGGTCTGGATAACGTGGCAAACCGCCCCGCCAACCAACGCCCGACACTGGCGGCGATCCTCCACCTTGACTACGACCAGGGTGGCGAGATGGTCTACTCCTGGTCCTATACCGTGCACCGCTTCCTCAACGATACCGGTCGCGGCGCCAGCTGGCTGGCGCTGGCACAGGCGCTGCGCAATCCGGATCGGCAGCAGGCGATGAGCGACTTCGAAGGGGAGCTGGACCACCTGATCGCCAACGACAGCGACGCCTATCAGGCGTGGCTCGCCCGGGATCTGCTGCCCTGGTGGCAAGCCAACAAGGAGTCAGACGCCTGCAAGGGTAACGACTCCGCCCACTGATAGACCTTCACCTAACCGAGGGGCTGCCGCCGCAGCCCCTCGCTTTATTCTCCCGCTCTCCCGGCCTCTGCTGCGACAACCTCTGCCCGAATGAGGTGCCCGCCCGTTATCAAGCCTGACGCCAGCGGCCGAGTTGTAATAGAATGCCGATAGCCACTCCCAACTTCAGACCCTGACCGCACCGCGCATGAAGAAGTTTGCCAAGATCCTCCTCGCCTGCCTCGTTTTGCTGCTGGCCCTGATTGCCATGCTGCTGGGCTACAGCGAGTGGATCGTCTCGGATGCCCGTCACTACACCTACGATCGGGTGGACAAGGTGCCCTACAACCGGGTTGCGGTGGTGCTGGGCACCTCCAAATATCTCTCCGGTGGCGGCCCCAACCACTACTTCAAATACCGTATCAAGGCGGCGGCCGAGCTCTACAACAATGCCAAGGTAGACTTCATCATCGTCTCCGGTGACAACGCTACCGTGCAGTACAACGAGCCACGCCAGATGCGCCGCGCCCTGATCAAGGCGGGCATCCCCGCCTCCGCCATCTATATGGATTTCGCCGGATTCCGCACCCTCGACTCAGTGGTTCGCGCCAAAGAGGTGTTCGGCCAGGAGCGCTTTACCGTGGTCTCCCAGGGCTTTCATAACGAGCGGGCCATTTTCATCGCCCGCCATTTCGGTATCGATGCGGTCGGCTTCAATGCCGAGGATCCCAGCGCCTATCAGGGGATCCGCACCCGGGTGCGGGAAGTCTTTGCCCGCCTGATGGGGCTGCTCGACCTCTATGTACTGGACAAGGGGCCCAAGTTCCTCGGCGCTCCTGTGCCCATCGGTCTGCCTGTGCCTTGCCAGTCACTGAGTACCATCGGTAGCCTGCAACCCTGCCTAAAACAACCCAAATCGGCGGTGGATGAGGCCAAGCCAGCGGCAGTTTCTGCCGCGGTTGCCACCGAGTCGGCTACTCCATCTGCCTCGGCCGCGACTGAACAAGTCACGCTAGCTTTATCCGCTGCGGCAACGACTGAGCCGGTCACTCCTGCCAAATCCACGGCAGAAACCGCCGCCGAGATGCCCAGCGCGGCCTTGCCCACATTGCCGGTGGCCCCTTCAGCCGCCAGCGTCAGCACTGACGCACCATAAACAGACGACCCGCCAACTGGCGGGTCTTGTTATTACAACTCGAGTTATGGCGGTGAGCCTGCACACCCATTCCCAGCGACCAGGTCAGCCTCTCGCCGCCTGATAGCGGCGGGCCACTTCGGCCCAATCCACCACCTGATAGAAGGCTGCGATATAGTCAGGACGCTTGTTCTGGTACTTGAGATAGTAGGCGTGCTCCCACACATCCAGCCCCAGGATCGGGGTATGGCCATGCATCAGGGGACTATCCTGATTGGCACTGCTCTCCACCTGCAATCTGCCCGCCTTGTCCACCACCAGCCAGGCCCAGCCGCTACCAAAACGGCTCAGAGCCGCCTGAGTGAAGGCCTGCTTGAAGGCATCGAATCCCCCCAATTCCCGCTCGATGGCCAGAGCCAGTTCACCACCCGGCTCACCGCCTCCCCGCGGGCTCATCACCAGCCAGAACAGGGAGTGGTTGGCATGGCCGCCACCATGGTTGCGGACCGCCCCCTGCAAGGTGGCAGGCAGAGTATCGAAGCGGCGCAGCAGCTCCTCTACCGGCAGTGCGGCCAGCTCGGGCGCCGTTTCCAGTGCGGCGTTAAGGTTATTGATATAAGTCTGGTGATGACGGCTATGGTGGATCTCCATGGTCAGTGCATCGATATGGGGTTCCAGTGCGTCGTAGGCATAGTTCAGGGCTGGCAGGGTATGGATCATGATGACCTCTGTTCGGATTAATGGAGCCGGGATGAGGGCTCGCTCTGACACAGGCAGTGACCGAGCGAACGCATGATCCCGGCGTGGCTGCCGTGGCGCTGTACGAACGTCAGCAACTCGGCACGGGTTGTGCGGGTATGGCGCAAAGCAGCCTCTCGCAGGCGAAAGGAGCAAGCGGGGGAGTGACAGGTCGCCAGCAGGCAGTCGTGCACATAGCAGAGCAGGTCGGCGGCGCGATCGGGCAGAGTCATGGCCACCAGCAGATCCGCCAGATTGTGGTGAGCCACCACCAGTGCCGCCACCGCCTCATCCGCATCGTGCCACTGCACCAACTGCTGACGAGCCAGCCAGAGCGCCTGCTGATAATGGGCCAACGCCTGATGATACTCGCCGCAGTCAAACAGCCGGTTACCCTCTCGGGTCTGCTGTTTCCAGTGACTCATGCTGCTGCCACCTTCGGTCGACTCGACCCACCCCTTCACCCAGGTTGCTGTCATATGCTTCACACCAACAAATGATAATAATTATCATTACATGAATCATATCCGGGAGACAAGGGGCGTCGGGATCGCAGCAAACAGCCAAAACCGCGCGGCCACCCCTTGGCAAGGAGTGGCCGCTTGAGGCACCGGTCAGTGGATTCGACCGGCTAATTGGAAGTTAATGGCAGATCAGATGTTGTTGGCGGGCGAAGGCGGGGCAATTCCCAGCAGCATGTGATCCATCATCCCCACCATGCGCCCTATCTCGGGCTTGGTGATGGTATCGTTGGCCCCCAGTTGCAGTGCTTTCTGACGGTTGTCATCGCTCATCAGGGAGGAGAACATCACGATGGGCATCTCCTTGTAGGAGGGGGTATCCCGCAGCCGCTTGAGCAGGTGCATGCCATCCATGCGCGGCATCTCCACATCGGTGATCACCGCATTGACGAAGCCGGTCACCGGCATTCTCTCCTCCTGGGCCAGGCGATCGAAATCCGTCATCATCTCCAGCCCCTCTCCCCCGTCCTTGGCCGTGATCACGTTGTAGCCAGCGGTGCGCAGGGTGGTCTCGATCATCTTGCGGATAAAGGCCGAGTCGTCCACCACCAGAATGGTCTTGCCCTGACGTAGTGCCATCATGCGATCGTCGATGAGCACCTTGCGATCCTGGGTGACGTCGTACTTCTCCATGCTGAGCTCGGGGTTGATATCGGCGATGATCTTCTCGAAATCGAGGATCATGATGAGGTTGCCATCGCGCCTGACCACGGCCACCACGCAGTCGTTCTCCCCCGCTTCCAGAAACTGGCTGGGGGACTCCACATCCTCCCAGGAGACCCGGTGGATCCTGCTGACGCTATCGATCAGAAAGCCGTTGGCCATCTTGTTGAAGTCGGTGACGATCACCACCTTGTGGCTGGGGTCCGGATTGGTCTTGATGCCGAGCCAGCCCGCCAGATCCACCAGCGGGATGAGGCGATCCCGCAGGGAGAAGACCCCCACCATATGGCGCTGGGCATTGGGGTAATCTGTGGTCTCCGGCACCCGGATCACCTCGCGCACCTTGGCAACGTTGATCCCGTAATAAGCGGTTTTTTCACGACCGTCCGGTAGCTGCTTCTTGAGGTGAAACTCGATGATCTCAAGCTCGTTGGTGCCACTTTCGGTCAGGATAGATTTACGCTCTTCCCCATCTTTGGACATCATGGTGACTCTCATTCTGGTTGCGCGGGCAGCAGACCGCTGCGGTTTTCCCTCAGTATAGGAATGGAATTCACCCAGCGGCTCGGATCTCGGCAAGATTGCAGCGTTAACCGCTTGATCCCGCAGGCTGGCACGATCGTATCTGCCAATCAGGACAACATTGGCGGATGGTGAAATCCATCATGTACTCACAAGGAGCCTGAGATGAGTGAAGGCATTGTCGTGATTGGCGCTTCTGGCGGTATCGGGGCGGCTCTGGTAACACACTGGTTGGCGGCGGGTGTCGGGCCGGTGATTGCCATCAGCCGTCAGCCCGCACCAGCAGAAGCCTCTTCGCCAGCCCTGCACTGGCTATGTTGTGATTACAGCGATGAGCAGATGGCAACTGCGGTAGCCCGCATCGCGGAGTTGGCACCGAGACCGCACAGGGTGGTGATCTGCAATGGCATACTGCATCAGGGGGAAATCCAGCCAGAGAAGCGACTCGAAGCAATCAATCTGGATGCCATGACCCGCGTCTACCAGACCAATGCCTTGCTGCCGCTGCGCTGGATCAGCCAGTTGTTACCGCTGTTTGGCCGCGAGCCTTGCACTCTGGCCGTTCTCAGCGCCTGGGTCGGCAGCATTGGTGACAACCGAGCGGGCGGCTGGTATGGCTATCGTGCATCCAAGGCAGCCCTCAACATGCTGCTCAGGTGTGCCGCCATCGAGCTGGCCCGGCGGGCCCCAGGCGTCAAATTGCTGGCCTTCCATCCCGGCACCGTGGATACCCAACTCTCCCGCCCGTTTCACGCCAATGTACCAGCGGGAAATGTGCAGAGTCCCGAGCTGGTAGCCGACCATCTGATTAACCTGATGAACCGGCTGCAACCGGATGGCGAGCTGAGCTTTCTCGACTGGCAGGGCAAACCTATCGAGTGGTAGAGGAACTCAAGAGACGCGCCAGCAGCGCCCGCAACCTCTTGATCACGGCGGGCTTGCCCGCCAGCTGCAACCTCGCAGCCAGTCTTCCCCAGTCGGCATATTGCCAGATGGCTGCGATCAGCAGATAACGCTCTTCAGGAGTCAGTGAACCCAGCCCAGCCAGATTGCGCGCCAACCACAACTGCAGGCTCGACTGGCTCAGTTCGAACGGCTTGTGATGCAGGGCAAAGCATTCAATCTCGTCACGCTCGAACTCACCAAGCTCAGCCGTGGTGACGGTGCTGCCTTGCAGACATTGCCATACCAACTCGGGATCCAATCCTTTCAACTCACCCGCCAGCAGGGTCGGCAACTGGCAAACAAAACGCTGCTGCCACTGATCCAGCTCGGGCTCATGCTCGGGTTTCAGCACTTTGAGCAGCAGGGCTGCGTGGCAGCCGCTGGCGGCATCCCGCTGCAGGCCGATGCGCAGCACCGTCAGTCCGGCCTTGCGCCAGAAGGGGAGCAGATCGGCGCTAGCCGAAAAGGCCGAGCCGAGGTAGTCGGTGCCAATCTGGCGATAGTGCTCCTCAAGCTTGCCAAGCAGCAGCGACCCCAACCCGTGGCGATGCAGCTCGGGATGGATGGCGATACGCATCACCCGGGCGTAGCTACGTCCCCCCGCCGTTTTAAAACCGGCATGAGCCAGCAGCGACTGGGGCAGCAGATGGCCGCGCGGACGGCGGCGACCGGCCCAGATCGCCTCGGCCAGTTCGGGGTCTATCTCCCCTTCCCGCGCCACCAGCGCCACTCCCAGCAGGCTCGCATCCTGCTCCAGCAGATGGATGTCGAGATCCGGGCTCTCCAGCAGGGACCTGAGATCGCTCGGCGTGGTTTGGTAGTGAGCCAGCACCAACAGGCCGAACAGCTGGTTGAGCAACGCCTCGTCGCTCGCTAGCGCCTCCTGACAGATAAGACGCCAGCTCGGGCTGGTCGGTGGCAAGGGAGTTGCCACTTCGGCATTGAGGCCGAGCAGGCGGAAAATCAGCGGCTCCAGCGGATCACGCTCACTCCAGCGAATGGGCTCAGAGAGGTGGATCTCCAGCCACTCCGGGGTCTGGCTATCGAGCACCCGTTTGAAGCGCAGGTGAAAACCGCGCCCCGTCCCTTCGTAACCGTGCTCGGTGGTGGCAAACACGATGCGGCTGTGGCGGGCCAGCATGGCTTCAAGCAGCGGGGTCGGAATGGCGGCCGCTTCATCCACCAGCAGCAGATCGGGATTCATCGACTCGTGCACCAGCCGATCCGGCGAGCAGTAGCTCAGTCCGGTCAGCTGTTCCGGCGTGGTATCTAGCCCGCGAGCTGCGTGGGCAAACAGGGTCGCTACCGTTGCCTGCGAGGGGGCCGTCACCACTATGTTCAGCACGGGCTGCTGGCGCAGCAGCTCGGCGGCAGCCAGCCCCAGCAGCGCACTCTTGCCACGACCGCGGTCGGCGCTCAGCACCAGCGGACGGCGGCGATGACCGTGCAACACCTTGTGGATGGCGGGCAGTGCCCGCGCCTGATCGCAGCTCAATGGCTGCTCGGGCCCAATCGGTTGCCACGGCTGCGAGCAAATCGGCGGCTCCAGCGAGAGGGCAGGCTCCCCCGCCAGCAACCGCACCAGCCGGGCGATAAAGCAGTGACCGGCCCGGCCCGCATCCTCCGGCTGGGCCACCAGCCGGATCCGGTCGGGATCCGGCCATGAAGGCCACTGTGCTCTGGGCGGCGTCAGCAGCAACAGCAAGCCACCGGCGCATAGAGTGCCCGCCAGCGCCCCGAAGGCGTCGGGATGAAAGCCGCTGAAAGCGTTGAACACCAGCGTGTCGCACTCCTGACCGAGCCGCTGTAGCGCCTTGGCGGCGGGTTGCGGGGCATAACTCTCGGGCCCAGCACCCAGCCAGAAGACGGTCTCGCCGAGCAGGGATTGGGCGCGGGCAATGCACTCGGCCTCCTCCCCCTCCAGCCAGATCAGGCGCCGCTCACCGGCGCGGGCCAGCGCCTCGCGCAGCAGGGTGACCTCTTGCAGTGTCATGAAGCTTGGCTGTCAGCTGATTTGCGGGGCTCGAACATGCGATCTCCCATCTGATCGATAAAGGTGTGGGCCTTCTGCACCATGAAACGCTCGGCATCGGCCGGATTGGCAAACAGATCGGAGCGGATGAAACGGTGGGTTTGCAGCACCCCATCCAGCTCTTTGGTAATGCGGCCAGCCAATCGGTACTGACCCCCTTCCGCCATGGGCTCCGGATAGATGAGATAACCGGCATATTCGGTGGGAGTGACTTCCGGCGCCTTGGTCGGCTCGCCCCCGAACAGGGCGCTGAACAGTTTCTTGAGCATGGTGATCTCCTCTGGTTGCCAGCATTGTCCCCAAGGGGTTGCACAGTGGCAAGCAGGGGATCTTATTACCAATGGTTATTTGCACTACGAACCATTCTCATTTAGATTTCATCTCATTCCACAAGAGGTGACCATCATGTACGTCTGTTTGTGCCGCGGCATCACAGATACCCAGATCCGCAAAGCGGTGCAGTCAGGTAAAAGCGAATTCCGCCAGCTCAAGCAGTCGCTCGAAGTGGGCGCTCAATGTGGCAAATGCGTGCGCATGACCATGGAGATCATCGCCGCCGAACTCGACAAGATGGAGCAGGATCAACCCGTGCTCTACTACGAAGTGGCCTGATCCGGACACCTCTTTTCTGATGCGACCCGCCAACAGGGTCACCCCTTTTCTCAGGCGAGCTGGCTCGCCAGACCTCTTGTTGTCACTTTTCTGGACTAAGCTCTAACGATCGAAGCCTCAGGCACGAACCAAGGAGCACTGTCGATGAAAGGAGATCCCAAGATCATTGCCCACCTCAACAAGGTGCTGGCCAATGAGCTGATTGCCATCAACCAATACTTCCTGCATGCCCGCATCTACGATGACTGGGGCCTCAAGGCGCTCGGGCACAAGGAGTATCACGAGTCTATCGATGAGATGAAACACGCCGACGAGCTGGTCAAACGCGTGCTGTTTCTCGAAGGGCTGCCCAATTTGCAGGATCTGGGCAAGCTGCGCATCGGCGAGACCGTCGAAGAGATGCTGCGCTGCGACCTCTCGCTGGAGATGGATGCCATCCCCGACCTCAAGGTAGCCATCGCCTACGCCGAGTCGGTGCAGGACTACATCAGCCGCGACCTGTTCCAGGAGATCCTGGAGGATGAGGAGGAGCATGTGGACTGGCTGGAGACCCAGCTCGATCTTATCGATCGCATCGGGCTGGAGAACTACCAGCAGTCGCAACTGCACCACGGCTCCTGAGCCAGCAGGCCAGCAAATAAAGAGACCCGCCAGCGCGGGTCTCTTCATTTGAGCAGCCATGACCCGAAAACTTTTCGACAGGATCACAGTTAATACGCCCGACACAGCATCTGTCATGGCTTTCGATTAGGATACGGCTCTCTTCCAATAACAATGCTACGGACGATTTCCATGGAACAGATTGCACGCGAGATGGCGCCCCACAAACGGGTAGCACTGGTGGCTCACGACAACATGAAGACCCCTCTGCTGAACTGGGTGATGCGGCGCAAGGAGGAGCTCAAGCTCCACCACCTCTATGCGACCGGCACCACCGGCACCATGCTCGGCAAGCAGGCGCAACTGCCCATCACCTGCCTCTTCTCCGGCCCCATGGGGGGTGACCAGCAGCTCGGCGCCCTGATCGCCGAAGGGAAGATCGACGTGCTGATCTTCTTCTGGGATCCCCTCAATGCGGTGCCGCACGATCCGGACGTGAAGGCGCTGCTCCGCCTCGCGGCAGTCTGGAACATCCCGGTCGCCACCAACGAAGCGACCGCCGACTTCATCATGGACAGCCCCCATATGCGCCAAGCGTTCAGCGTGCAGATCCCGGATTACGCCGGTTATCTGAAGGCACGCACCGAGTGATCGGCTAACCCGTCATGCAAGAGGGCCGCAACAAGCGGCCCTCTTTAATTGGGAAAATGAATCAGCCAGGGACACAAACCGGCGCCGGCTTATAGCGCGCGGGCGAGAATGCGTGCCACCCGATCCGGGTCGATATCCTGCTGCTCACCGAGCGCGGTGCGCCCCACCCGCTTGAGGTTGGAGCAGACCGCCGGAATGCAACTTTCGCTGAGGCCATAGTCAGCCAGCCGGGTACCCAATCCCATCTTCTGGAAGAACTGCTCGGTACGGATAATCGCCTCTTCGATGCGCAGGGCCTTGTCCTCGCGGGTCGAATGCCACACCCGCTCGGCAAACTGGGCCAGCTTGTCCTGCTTCTGGCTCGCCCGCTCACGCAGCAGTGAGGGGAGCACCACCGCCAGACTCTGGCCATGATCCAGCCCGTAGAGCGCCGTCAGCTGATGGCCGATGGCGTGAGAGGCCCAATCCTGCGGCACTCCGCAACCGATAAGCCCGTTGAGCGCCAGACTGGCCGCCCACATCAGATTGGCCCGTACCTGATAGTTGGTCGGCTCCGCCAGCGCCTTGGGGCCGTTCTCCACCAGCACCTGCAGCAAACCTTCCGCCAGCCGATCCTGTACCTCGCCTCCCACCGGAAAGGTGAGGTACTGCTCTGCAATATGGACGAAGGCATCCACCACTCCGTTACCGGTCTGGCGCGGCGGCAAACTGTAGGTGGTGGTCGGGTCGAGCACCGCAAATTGCGGCTGCACCAGCGGGCTTCTGAAGGAGATCTTCACATCCCCGCGGCTCACCACCGAGGTGGGATTGCTCTCGGAGCCGGTGGCTGGCAGGGTCAGCACACAGCCCATCGGCAGCGCCTTGTGCACGCTCGCCTGCTTGCCGCAAATATCCCAGGGATCATCCCCCTCGTAGCAGGCGGCCGCCGCAACAAACTTGGTGCCATCCACTACCGATCCGCCACCGACCGCCAGCAGGAAGTCGATGCGCTCGCGCTTCACCTGCGCCACCGCCTCCATCAACAGCTCGTATCTGGGGTTGGCGCCGATGCCGGAAAACTCCTGCCACGTCACCCCCTCCAGCGCCCGGGTCAACTGCTCATACACCCCGTTCTGCTTGATGCTGCCACCGCCGTAGAGCACCAGCAGCCGGCTGCCGGGCGGGATCAGTTCGGGCAGGCTGGCGATCTGCCCCTCGCCGAAACAGATACGGGTCGGATTGGCATATTGGAAGTTGTACACGGCGGGCTCCTCGACTGGCTCAATGCGCGGACATTGTGCGCCTGTGGGGAGGTGAGGTCAAAAGAGGTGGCAGAAGCTTGCCCATCGGCGGTCGACACTGGCCCATCGGTGCCGACCGGGTAGATCTCAGAACAGCGGCAGGATCAGGCAGTTTTGGCCTCATCTTTGGATGAGCTCTTCTTGCCGGTCAGGCGATCCATCGCCTCCTTGAGCATCGCCTCTCGCTGTTCGTTGAGCGGCTTGCTCTGCTCCGCCCGCTCTTCCGGCGTCAGCTTCTTGTTATCGGCGATGGTCTTGAGCTTCTCTTCGATCTCGTTGAACTTCTTGCGATCGAAACCAAGCGCCTTGTCCACCAGCTGCTGCACCACGCCCCCCTTGTCGGAGCTCATATCCAGCGCCGGTGGCAGCTTGTTGTTCTTGGCCAGATGTTCGTAGGTCAGCACCTGCTGGGCCTGACCGGTCATGCGTTGGGTGGAGAGGCTGACCATCTCCTCCCAGCCACCACCCTGACCGCCGCTACTGGCACTGTTGAGGGTGGCGAGGGCGCGGTTGTTGGATGCGCTCTGGGCAAGCTGCTGGCTGTAGGGTTTGATATCCATGGGGGCTCCAATTCGGTGCGCATCTGCGGCAATGAGCACAGGCTGATCCGGTCACATGGGGCGTCAGGCCCCACCATTATCAATTAAACCAGCAAGTTACAGGCCAACTTGTCAGATAGTTCGAGATCCAGAGATATGGCGGATCTCGCCACGCCCCCCACGCAAACTGGCGTCAGAATCATGACTCATCTGCTGCCAGTTCACACTGTTTTGGCACATTTCGCCGTCCGCTCACCACGACGCCAGAGAAAAGTCAGGAACTGCAGCTCGATCACAAAATAAACAACCACTCAGGAATACAATTTTGGCGCACATCACAATCAGCCAGCCGTGTCATGGATGATCTGTTCGAAAAACCAATAACAGGCAGACCAATCTGCCGTGCTCGCTCCGCTGCCAGTTCGGAGTTGCGGCCTCCCCACACCTCATCCCCTCGTCTGACTCTCACTCACCGCAACCCTTCGGGTACACCTATGAAAAAACACACCTTGAGTCTTCTCTCCGCCACCCTGCTCACCCTGCTTGGCACCAGTGCCGACGCCTGTACCGGCCTTATCGTCGGCAAGGGGGCCAGTGCCGATGGCAGCGTGATGATCGCCAGAAACGAGGATTTTGGCGTCAACAACTGGAACAAGTACCTCGCCTTCCGGCCCACGCAGCAAAATGAGGGCAAACTCTGGAAGCTGGGCAACGGGCTGGAAGTGCCTATGCCCAAAGCATTTTTTGCCTACTCCGTCATCCACGACTGGGATGCCACAACCAGCGACCCGGCAGGCAAATATTATGAAGAGCGCGGCATCAACGAGTTCAACGTCGCCATCTCGGCCACCACCAGTGCCGAGGTCAACGACAAGGCCCAAGAAGCCGATCCGCTGATCGAGAAGGGAGTGATTGAAGCCATCATCCCCACCCTGATCCTGCCGCAGGCCAGGACGGCCAAAGAGGGGGTCGAGCTGCTCGGCCGCTATGTGGAGCAATATGGCGCCGGTGAGGGCAACAGCCTCTATCTGGCGGATGTGAACGAGGCCTGGCTGATGGAGATCGGCTCCGGCCACCACTGGATTGCGGTGCGGGTGCCGGACAATAGCTACGCCATGGTGGCCAACGGTCTGCGGATCCACGGCGTCAATCTCGACAGCGCCGATGTGCTGCACTCACCCAAGCTGCTGGAGTTCGTGCGCGAGCACAAACTGCTGGATAACACCGACCCGAAAGATTTCAACTTCGCCAAGGCGTTCGGGGTCATCGCTGACCCGTATAACGTGGATCGGGAGTGGCTCGGCCAAAAAATGCTGACTGCCTCCCACAAACAGGCGACCCGGCAGGCGCAATATCCGCTCTTTATGAAGCCGGATGCCCCCATCGCCGTGCCGGACGTGGCTAGGGTGCTGAGCGCTACCTATGACGGTACGCCGCTCGCGGGCAAGGCGGAGCGGCCGATCCGCGTCGATCGCCAGCTGGAATCCCACGTCATCCAACTGCGCAAGGAGATGCCCAAAGAGCTGCAGGGGCTCATCTGGCAGAGCTATGGCGTGCTGGCCGAATCTGTGATGGTGCCGCTCTACAACGCGCTGGAATCCTACCCCCTGCCCTATCGCACCGGTAACGACAGCTACTCCGATGATTCCGCCTACTGGCAGTTCCGCAGCCTGACCGCGCTGGCCAGCGCCGCTCCAGACAAATACCTACCGCTGCTGCGCGGCGTCTGGAGCAAGGAGAGCAGCAAGCTTTACAAGGAGGTGGCATTGCTCGACAAGAGCCTCAAGCAGGCCTATGCCAGCGACAAGGCTACCGCCATCGGGCTGGCCGCCGACTACTCCTACGGCCAGCTGGAGCAGACCTATCGGATGGCCAAAGATCTGCGCTACAAGCTGATGACGGATCTCGCCAAGCGCAGCGAGAAGAAGTATTCAGAGGAAGAGTTCAAGAAGATCATGAGCTTGTAATCGGCTCGCCAACGCAAAGAGGCTCCCAAGGGAGCCTCTTTTGTTTCAGCCAATCCAGCGATCAGCGACGGCTGATATTGAGCGGGCCGAAGGTCTGCGCCACCGGCATGATCTCGATGCTGTTGATGTTGACGTGGGCCGGCTGCTGGCTCACCCAGAGCACGGTATTGGCGATATCTTCCGGCTGGATCGCCTCCACCCCCTGATAGACGGAGGCCGCCTTGGCATCGTCACCGTGGAAGCGCACGTTGGAGAACTCGGTGCCGCCGCACAGGCCCGGCTCCACGTTGGTGACGCGGATGGCGGTGCCCGCCAGATCGGCGCGCAGGTTGAGGCTGAACTGCTTCACGAACGCCTTGGTGGCGCCGTAGACGTTGCCGCCCGGATAGGGGTAAGTGCCGGCGATGGAGCCGATGTTGATGACGTGGCCGCGATTGCGCGCCACCATGCCCGGCAGCAGCAGGCGGGTGAGCAGGGTCAGACCGCTGATGTTGGTGGCGATCATCTGCTCCCAATCTTCCAGATCCGCCTTGTGGGCCGGCTCCAGCCCCAGCGCCAGACCGGCGTTGTTGACCAGCAGATCCACCTCGCTCCAAGCGACCGGCAGACTGGCGATGGCAGCGCGGGTGGCCGCCTTGTCCTGCACATCGAACGCCAGCGGCAGGAACTGCTCGCCCAGCTCGTCAGCCAGCGCAGCCAGCCGCTCGGCACGGCGACCGGTACCGATCACCTTATACCCCGCCTGCACCAGCTGGCGGCTGATGGCTTCACCAAAACCGGACGAGGCGCCCGTTACCATTGCAATCATCTGAACCTCCATATCTACACCGATATTGTTATTTATCTGTCTGAATCTATTCAGATTCATTCATCGCTCAATTCACGTCCGGTCGCCTTGCGCCAGACAAATACCACCAGATGGAGCAGCAGAAGGCCCGAGCCTCCCAGCGCAAACAGCAGGCCGGTGAGGGCGTTGACCGAGGTATCGGCGCCGCACCACCACCAGACCAGCCAGCCAATCAGGCCGATGACGAAGGTCTGGCCAGCGCAGACCGGACAGCGCCCCAGCTTGGCCCTGATGGCGGTGGCAAGACAGTTGTCGCAGCTCATCCTGCTCCTCGATTCTGCTCGTTCAACATGATCAGTTGGCCCGTGAAGACGGCTTGCGCGCCTGAGTGCGAGCCACTCTGCGCCGCTCACGCTCCTCGTCGCTCACCAGCGGCAGCACCAGCCGGTGGGCGTGCTGGTCGCGGCCATAGTAGTCCGCCAGCCGCTGCTGGGGACGAAATCCCAATCCCTGATAGAGCGCCAGCGCCTCTTCGTTGGCGTCCCCCACTTCGAGGCGAATCGCCCCCCAGCCAGCGGCCTTGCCCTCGTGGATCACCTGCTCCAGCAGACGGCGGGCCCAACCCAGACGGCGCACCGTCCAGCGGATAGCCAGTGCCTGAATGACCAGCCGATCCCAGCCTCTGTGCTCCAGCAGGCAGAGATAGCCCATCAGCTGATGCTTCTCATCCAGCAGCAACAGGGTGCGCCCCTTGGCGTGGGCCAGCAGATAGTGCCAGCGGCTGCGGCCAAAGGCGACTTCGGGAGGAAAACAGTAGCGTTCCAGATTAACGATGGCGCCCAGATCATCGGTTCGGGCCGCACGTACGGTCAACACGGGGAGTCCTTGTTCAGTTATTTATCCTCAGCACCAAAAATGCGACTTGTATCACAAGTTACCAAGGCGTCATATTAGGCACTGTAACCTCTTGTTTCCCCTCGCGCCATTGTCGTGCTTGTCGGTGCATCGAAGCCCACTGGGGATCCTGCCTGTTCAGGCAGTCTGATCTGTGGAGCCGAAAATATGAGTACCTATGTCATCGTCGAAGAGCTGGGCGACTGGCCTTGCCATGCCGATTATCTGCTGACCGCCCGCACCTATCTGCAACATGGCGTGCCGACCACCGGCGGCCGACCCCGCATCATCAACCTCTGCCGCACTCTGGAACACCTGAGCGCAGGCTACTACTGCTCGCTGCTGGCCCAGGCCCGCGGCCACCACTGCCTGCCGGGTCTGCTGGCCATCAGCCGACTGCAACCCCAGCAGCCACCGGCCAAACTGTGGCGCAAGGCACAAGGGTGGCTGGCCCAGCAGAGCGAGGATCGGATCCGGGTACGTGCCATCTTCGGCCAGTGTGAACAGAGCGAGCTGGCGGGGCTGGCGCGTTATTACTATGGCCTGAGCCAGTTGCCGCTGCAGGAGCTGACCCTCAAGCGCGGCCGCCACGGCTGGTCGGTACGCCAGCAGCAGAGCCTGTCGCCGCTGGAGCTGAGCCCAAGCGAGAAAGAGTTGATGCTGCACCACGCTCAGGCACTGGTGGGGACCGGTGACGAGGAGCAGGCGGCGCCGCTCTACCAGCTCGCCATTCTGGTCGACCCAGATGACGGCCGCGCCAGCAGTGACGGGTTGGCGCTGGAGCGCTTTATCCGTGCTGCCGCCGCGCAGGGCATCCGGGCCGAGATCCTGCCACCGTCGGCCATAGAGCGGCTGCCGGAGTTCGACACCCTCTGGCTGCGTGCCGAAACCGCGGTCGGCCACTACACCTTCGAATTTGCCCATCGCGCCGAACAGCTCAAGATGCCAGTGATCGACAGCTCCCGCGCCATCCTCGCCTGCAGCAACAAACTCTATCTCTACGAGCTGATGGTGCGCAGCGGCGTGCCCATGCCGCCCACCATGGTGGTCACCCGCCGCGGCCGCCACCATGTAGACGAGCTGGTGCAGCGGCTC